>CAMLER010000061.1 GCA_946478915.1 uncultured Chryseolinea sp. | reverse complement strand
ATCAACAGAGCGTTCAGACTACCCCGGGATATCGAGTTAATAAACTGGCCGTCCTTCCCATAGGGCTGAAAAGTTAATGAGGTATCAATTGCATGCATCATGCGGCCATGCATCGGTACGGCTATGCGCCCTATTTCTTCGGCAACTCCGACCTCCTCAAGCGCTTTAAGTCCACGGTTGCTCAAAGCCAGGTTGATAGACCTTCCACCGTCAAAAGTGCTCAACCGCATATCTGGCCTGCGTTCATAGACAGAAATTTGATAACCGCGTTTGGCCAGGTAGATTGCCATTAAGGAACCGACAAGGCCCGCGCCGATTACTGCAATATGTTTATCTGGCATAGCTCATTATCAATGTAAAATTCTCTTCAGAATAACAGCAAAGGTGTACACATCTTCAAAGGTGTTATACAACGGTACGGGTGCTAGCCGGATTACACCCGGCTCCCGCCAATCAACCGAAACTCCCTTTTTTATCAGTGAAGAGTAAACCCTATTGCCATCGTGATGGATCATAATCGATAACTGGCATCCTCGCTCTTCCTGCGATGATGGGGTGATGATTGTAAACAAGTTTCCTCGTGGATCAATTTCTTTTAAGAGAAATTCCAGGAATCCCGTAAGTAGAATACTTTTCTTTCGCAATGCTTTCATCCCGGCTTGTTCAAAAATTTCAAGTGAGGCCAGGTGAGCGGCTGCCTGAAAAATGGGAACATTGGAAAGCTGCCAACCATCTGCGCCGGGCTGTGGCTTAAATCCTTTCTTCATTTGAAAGCGCTCTTTTTCATCGTGGCCCCACCATCCTGCAAATCTGGGTATCTCAGGTTTCCCAAAATGCTTTTCGTGAACGAACAGACCTGCAATGCCTCCCGGCCCCGAATTGAGGTATTTGTAACTGCACCATACCGCAAAATCGACGTTTTGTTTATGCAGATGCAGGTCAACATTGCCAGTGGCATGCGCCAGGTCAAACGCTACATACGCGCCAGCTTTGTGTCCCGCCTCGGTTATACTTTTAATATCGAAAAATTGACCAGTGTAGTATTGTACTCCGCCGAAAATAATCAGTGCCAGGGAATTGCCGGCCTTTTCAATGGCTTGGATAATATCCGGAGTGCGAAGGGTAAATTCACCTTCCCGAGGAGCAAGCTCGATCAGCGTGTCTTTGGGATTAAGTCCGTGAAATTTTATCTGCGATTCTACAGCGTATTGATCGGACGAAAAAGCACCAGCTTCAATAATAATTTTATATCGTTGACGAGTCGGGCGGTAGAATGAAACCATCATCAGGTGCAGATTCACGGTTAGTGAATTCATCGCTATAACTTCTGAAGGCTTCGCCCCAACAATTTCAGCCAGCACTTTTCTGGAGAACTTGTGATAATACAGCCAGGGCCTCAGGGCATGGTGATGCCCTTCCACGGCTTTTAATGTCCAGTCTGTTATTTCCTGATTAACAAATCGACGCGCAAGTCTTGGAGCTAGTCCGAGAGAATTTCCGGTAAAGTAAATCGAGTTCTTTCCATTTTTTCTGGGGATAGAAAATTTCGAACGAAATGCCCTGAGGTTGTCCGCTTTGTCTAACTGTTTTGCGAATTGAAGGTTATTTTCAAATTTTATTTTCAATCGAAGTTTAGTTAATGGTGAGGTTTTTGATCAAAACAAAGTCAGTTGTTTTAATATTGCTCCTTCATGATTTAAAAGCCATTCCTTATTTTCCAGACCTCCACCGTAGCCAACCAGTGAGCCACCCTTCCCAATAACTCTGTGACAAGGTATAATGATCGCTATTGGATTTTGACCATTGGCAAGGCCCACTGCACGAATAGATTTGATGTTACCTATTTTTTTTGCGAGTGCTTCATATGACATGGTTGTGCCATACGGAATATTCAACAACTCATTCCATACTTTTTTCTGAAATGCAGTGCCGATCGGATTTAGTTCTACGTCGAAAAATTTTCGGCCCTTATAAAAATATTCGTCGAGCTCTAAAATGCATTGTTCAATAACGGAGGTGTATACTTCTTCGCTTCTGTGTTCCTTTACAAAATTTACCGTACAGATTTTTCCATTCTCAGATTCAATTAAGAGGTCTCCGACAGGAGAAGCATAGTAGGCCAATCCATTCATGCCTTTTGTACGTTGTCTATACGAAACGAGGATCAGCCTCCATTACCGTTCCGCATTCGCGGCAGGTTCTCAATTCCTTCGAAGCGTAGAATTCGCGAAAACGTGGAAGGAAATCCTTTTCGATATTTTCCAAATGAAACCGGTATTCGTGCAACTTGCTATTGCAGTTGTCGCAAAACCAGATTAATCCATCAAGCATGTTTATGTCTTCTCGCTTGCATTCGATCACCAAACCCACTGTGCCCGCTGGACGCTCAGGACGATGCGGGGTATTCGAAGGCAGTAGAAACATCTCGCCTTCCTTTATCGGTATGTCTACTGGTTTGCCGTCTTCCTGGATACGGACATTTATTTGTCCTTCAAGTTGATAAAACAGCTCTTCGGTTTCGTTATAGTGATAATCTTTCCGCGCATTTGGGCCACCCACAATCATGACGATATAGTCTCCGGCATCCGCGTACAGATTTTTGTTGCCTACCGGAGGCTTAAGCAGATCGCGATTGTCGTTGATCCACTGCTTCAAATTAAATGGTCTTCTAATTGGCATGTGTTTGTTAGTTTTGTCCACGAGCAAACAGGTGGAAATATTTGCTTAAAATTACTAAAGATTTAGTCAGGATATATTTCGTGGATTATGGATTTGAATCTTAGCGGCAAACGGGCGATTGTCTGCGGTAGTACCCAAGGTATCGGAAAGGCTTCAGCAATTGAATTAGCGCTGCTTGGTGCCAGTGTAACGCTCATCGCCAGAAATGAGAATCGTCTGAGGGAGGTCGTCGCGGAATTAAATGAAATTGGTGATCATGATCATAACTATTTACTCGCAGACTTCAACTTTCCAGATAAGCTGAAGGAGATCATCAATACTTTTACCGTTAGTAATACCGTTGAAATCCTCGTAAACAATACCGGAGGACCACCTGCAGGCTTGGCCATCGACGCAACACCCGACGAATATTTGAATGCTTTCAAGAGTCATCTCTTATGCAATCAAATTCTTTCGCAAGCAACCGTTCCTGGTATGAAGGAAAAAAAATACGGTCGGATCATCAATATCATATCCACGTCAGTCAAGACACCGATTAAAGGATTAGGAGTCTCGAATACTATTCGCGGCGCTGTGGCAAATTGGGCAAAAACATTGTCAGTAGAATTGGGTCCTTTTGGTATTACCGTGAATAACGTCTTACCCGGCGCGACTATGACACAACGGCTTTCATCGGTACTTAAAGAAAAATCTGTCAAAACAGGAAGGAGCATCGAAGACTTAGAACACGAAATGATAGCAGATATTCCCGCTGGTAGAATTTCAGACGCTCATGAAGTAGCGGCGGCCGTAGCATTCCTTGCTTCACCGGCAGCTGGTTATATCAATGGAATAAACGTTCCTGTTGATGGTGGCAGGACAAAGAGCTTGTAATGATGGAGAAAATTTTCAATTATATCGATGGGCGATTTGCGGCCCCTCTGGCAGATAAGTACCTCGACAATTACGATCCGGCAACAGGAATGATTTACAATTTGATTCCGGCGTCGGACGAGAGCGATGTCACTAACGCTGTGCACGCTGCGAGATCCGCATTCCCTTCCTGGTCATCCATGTCGATTGAAAAAAGGTCGGCGATTCTTCATCGTATCGCAGATTTAATTGAACGCGATCAGGATGCATTGGCTCTTGCTGAAAGCATTGATAACGGCAAAACTGTTTCTTCGGCAAAGTCCCTCGATATTCCCCGGGCTTCCGCGAACATGAGATTTTTTGCGACTGCAATACTCCATTTTTCCTCGGATGCTCATATCACTGGTGCGGATGCTGTTAACTATACATTACGGTCACCACTCGGTGTAGTAGGCTGCATTTCACCTTGGAATCTTCCCTTGTATTTGTTTACCTGGAAGATAGCCCCAGCGTTGGCTGCTGGCTGCACGGTGGTAGCTAAGCCTTCAGAACTGGCGCCAATGACAGCGTTTCTGTTTTCCAAACTATGTATGGAGGCCGGTTTACCCAATGGAGTTCTTAACGTTGTGCATGGCATTGGGGCAGAAGCGGGGCAAGCTATCGTTGAAAATTCTAATGTTGCAGCGATATCGTTTACAGGCGGAACACAAACGGGACGAAAAATAGCCTTAACCGCCGCGCCGATGTTTAAGAAACTATCGCTCGAGCTAGGGGGAAAAAATCCTAACATTATATTTGCAGATTGCGATTTTCAGGAAGCCTTAAACAGCTCCATCAAGTCTTCCTTTTCTAATCAGGGAGAGATTTGTTTGTGTGGCTCGCGCATTCTGGTTGAAAAAGGTTTGTATGATCGTTTTATAAATGCTTTTGTTGAAAGTGTGCAGCAGCTGAGGGTAGGCGATCCGTTGGACGGATACACCGATGTTGGCGCGCTGATTTCAGAAGGTCATTTAATGAAAGTAGCGGGATACATCGAACTGGCCAGGCGTGAGGGTGGTCAGATTCTTACCGGCGGAAATCGCCTGACGGTGCACGGCCGGTGCGAACGTGGGTATTTCTTTGAGCCGGCCGTCATCACCGGATTGGATCAGAAATGCAGAACTAATCAGGAAGAGATATTTGGTCCGGTTGTGACAATAATGCCATTCGATAACGAAGAGCATGCAATTCATCTGGCAAACGAAAGCAATTATGGCTTGTCGGCAACGATATGGACTAATAATTTGAAGCGTGCTCATAGGGTTTCGGCCCGTCTTCATAACGGAATCGTTTGGGTAAATTGTTGGCTGTTTCGCGATCTTCGAACTCCGTTCGGCGGAATGAAACATTCCGGAATGGGCAGAGAAGGAGGTTGGGAGGCTTTGCGATTTTTCACAGAATCAAAAAACGTGTGTATAAAACTTTAGGAATTTATTTGCCCTTTTCAATTTTTTCACTAACCCATCTTATTCGACGTGAAGATTCAAACCAAGTCATTTGTTCCGGCCATCTGCGCCTTCATCATTGCAACGCTTCTCTTTTGTTTGCCCGGAGATAAAATTTCTGAAGCCGGATGGCTCGAAGACCTTGAACTGGACAAGGTGGTACACGTTGGCCTTTTTTCAGGAATGGTCTTTTTGTGGTGCCTTCCATTTCAGTTATTAATTGAAAATGCAGAGCGGCGAAAGTTGATTTATGGATTGATTACGCTCGCTTTTATTATCTATGGCGTGGCTATCGAATTCATTCAGAGGGATTTTATTCCGTTCCGTTCGTTTGACTTTTACGATATCGTTGCGGATACTATCGGTTGCGCTATTGGATGGATTACAATTAGGAAATGGCCGCAATGATTTTGCTTACAAACCATGTTGTTCTCTCTTCGCAAGCTTGGTTTGCAACAATTTTTTTTCTGCTGTTGATTGTGTCAGTTCTTTGGCTAGTAAATAACTTACTCTTGCATTATCCATATCGCCAACTGCGGAAAAAAAATCGCCTAATGCAGAATGATAGAGGTAATGCTCCTTCAGGTCAGTAATCTCTTGCAGTGCGCGGAGCCCTGCCTGGGGTGAAACCGCATATCCGGTAGCAATAGCCTTGTTCAACTGTACGACGGACCCCGGCCTCAATTCCATAAGAATGTCGTAAAGTCTTAGGATTTCTCCCCAGTCAGTTTCGGCAAAACATCGCGCCCGCATATGGCAACCTGCAATCGCCGCTTCAATGTGATATTCAGTGAAGACCCCACCTTCGGCTGCGACTTCTAAATAATACTTACCTTTTTCGATCAGGGGCTCGAACCATCGGGATCGATCTTGATCTTTCAAAAGAATGATGGACCCATCTGGCGAAGTTCGCGCCTCTAGTCGAGAAGCTTGAAAACACATTAGCGAAAGCAACGCATTCGTCTTTGGAAGGTTGGTCAGGCGGTGGTTAGCTAACATTAAACAGAGCCTGATTGCTTCTTCACACAAATCATGACGGATCAGGTTGTCTGGATTTGAAGAATTGTATCCTTCATTAAACAGTAGGTAAAGCGAATGCAAGACTGCATCCAGCCGTTCGGGCAGGCCAGCCGGGGCAGGTGCTTCCAATGAAATATTTTCCGACCTGATTTTTTCACGGGCTCTGTATAACCGCTTTGTAATTGTTTCCTCGTTCGTAAGAAAGCAGCGTGCAATTTCAGAAATACTAAGTCCGCACAACGTTTTTAACGTTAGGGCTATCCTCGATTCATAGGGAATGGATGGATGACAGCATGCGAAGATCATTCTTAGCTGAGAATCTTCGATCTCATTTTCCAAAAATAAACTGTTGACCGTCGGGATCAGTGCCCACTCTGACTTGAGTGCCCAGTTCATGCGGGAATGATGCTGGTCGTGGAGTTTTTGCTGCCGGATAATATCAATGGCCTTCCGCTTTGCAACCGTGTATAGCCATGCCGATGGATTTTCCGGCACTCCTTTCAGCGGCCAGGTTGCCATCGCTTGAAGCAAAGTCTCCTGTACAATGTCTTCAGCCTTATCCAAAGACTGAAAACCGAAGAGACGCGTTAACACGGCTGCCATCTTTCCCGCTTCATGACGGAAAAGATGGGCAACCAAGTTGTTAACCTGTTCATCAAGCATTCACAAAATTAACCAGTTTCCCGGGGGAATATATTAAATGACTGCTTCAACTTGATAAGCTAATTGTTATCGAATTTCACTACCTCGCGTACCTCAACAATGCCATTAAGAACATAATCGGGACATTCTTTGGCCATCTCAACGGCTTCGTTCATGTTCTTTGCAAGTACAATGAAATAACCGCCTACCACTTCCTTGCTCTCCGCAAAAGGACCATCTGTCACAACTTTCTTTTGGCCAGTAACCGTTTTGCCGCCAGGGACTAATGCCTCCCCTCCAACATAACGTTTCTCACTTTCCAGCTTCTGTATCCAATCAAACCATTTTTGCATGTGGGCCTGTTGTGCATCGGGTGAAAGATGGCTGGTATCGCCACCGAAGAAAATAAACATGAATTTTTCCATAGTCCTTAAAATTTAAGATTAAAATTTTCAGCATGACGATGCCAGACCAGACACATGGACAACGTTTGAAAGAATTTTTTTAAAATGTTTAAGCTCGACCTATCCGATATCCCTTAACGGCAAAATAAAGTATATATAGGTAGCATGGCAGCAGAATCCAGTAGGCATGCTGGCGATTCGTGCTATCAGCGAGAGCACCATAGACCAGAGGTAATATCGCTCCTCCGCAAATACCCATAATCAGAAGTGCGGATCCGGTTTTTGTGAAACTACCCAGCTTGTCAATTGCCAGAGGCCAAATCGATGGCCACATTAGAGCATGCGCAAAGCTTAGAAGAATGATGAAAATAATGGACGCTGTACCGTGGGTGAAAAGTGCTCCCAGCGAAAATAAGAATCCAAGCACGGCGCAAATTATCAGCGCATTTCTTTGCTTCAAATATTTTGGAATAACTACGATGCCCAATAGATAACCAACCGTTAGCGCAATAAGTGAATAGATGCCGAATTTGCTGGCTACATCCAGATCAAATCCCATAAACTGACCATAAAGTCCAATTGTATCGATCGCTATTACTTCAACTCCTACGTAGGCGAAAATACAAATAACGCCCAGAATCAGATGCGGGAAATCAAAGACGGAGGATTTTCCCTTCGCAAGGTCACTGGTACCTGCGGGTTCATCATCGTCCTGATTAACTTCTGGCAAATGTGCCTTAATGATCATCAGCGCGAGGGCCCCCAGCACTATGGCCATAATAACATAGGGTACAATTACCCTCATGGCAAGGGCGTCAAGTTCGGCAGCAAGGGCGACTCCGCTTAGCGTACTGATTCTTTCTGAAACGGCTTTTGTATCGCTAAACAACAACTCCACCAATATTAATATTCCGATCATGCCCGCCACTTTGTTGCAGATTCCGACAATGCTTATTCGTTTGGCGGCGCTTTCGATGGGACCCAGAATAGTAATGTATGGGTTGGAAGCAGTTTGCAACAACGTCATACCTGTGGCTTGAATAAAAAGACCCAATAGAAAAACAGGGTATGAACGCATCATCGCACCCGGAATGAAGACGAGCGATCCAATTGCCATGATCCCTAATCCAACTGACATCCCCTTTGCGTAGCCCGTCCGTTTCAGAATAACTGATGATGGAATTGCCATGACAAAGTAGGAGATATAAAAAGCGAATGTTACAAAGTAGGCTTGGAAGTCGGTGAGCTCGCACGCCTGTTGCAGAAATGGTATCAATACGCTGTTGAGCCAGGTAACAAATCCGAAAATGAAAAACAAAGCGCCAATAATGATCATAGGCACCACGTACGACTTTTGAGTACTCATAATAAAATTCTTTGGTTTGGATTTGATTTTATGGGATCTGAATGCGCGCCGACCACTATTAATTCGGTTAAAACTATATTTTTGGGCTTTTTAGATAAAACTAGTTTCAATGTCATCATTTTTCGGCAGGTTTTAACGCCGCTTACAATAAATTTTGAAAATGTTCGCGCAAACAAGCAATGAAAATGGCGATCAATTAAACAAACATCGATGGACACTCCAAAAAGCACACAAAAAGAATTAACACTACTGGTCCTGGCGGCGGGTATCGGAAGCCGATATGGCGGAATAAAACAAATTGATGGATTTGGACCGCATGGGGAAACTATAATGGATTATTCATTATTCGACGCAGTACGTGCAGGCTTCACAAAAGTGGTCTTTATTGTAAGAGATGAAATACTTGATACGGTAAAAAAGAAATTTCTCCCGAAGCTCAAAGGTAAGGTGAAGGTGGAATTTGTTATTCAATCTCCGGATAAACTGGTCCCACCTGAATTCAAGAATCCTGAAAGAGTAAAGCCTTGGGGAACTGGGCATGCCATGCTCTGTGCAAAGGATTTAATCAATGAGCCATTCGTAGTTATCAATGCCGATGATTTCTATGGGAAGGAATCATTCGCGGCGATCGCTGATTTTTTTGCGAAAGACACGCTTGGCGAACATGCGATGGTAGGCTACACACTGAAAGATGTATTATCGGAGCATGGAAGCGTATCACGCGGATGTGGTGAACGTGATGCTGATGGGTTCCTACGCTCGGTGGTGGAACGAACTACCATTGTAAAAGAAAACGGTAAGATTGTGTCGAAAGAACCCAGTGGCGACCGTGAGTTAAGTCCCGATGTTCCCACTTCCATGAATTTCTGGGGATTCCATCCTTCCGTTTTCGATTTTGCCGAAAAGGAATTTCAAAAATTTTTGAAAGCAAATCACACCAATATCAAATCAGAATTTTACATACCCATTATTGTAAATGAACTGGTTAAGCAGGGTGCTGGCAAAGTGCAGATCATCACTGGCAGCAATAACTGGTTTGGTGTTACTTACAAGGAGGACAAAGAAGAAGTCTCTCAAAAGATACGACTGCTTGTTGCCTATGGTTCATATCCGGAGAATTTGTGGGGGTGAATTGGTTTACATTTAAAGTCTAAAGTTCAAGGTTTAAGGTTCAAGGTTATGGAATTCCAAAGCGAGTCGAGTAGTCAAGGAGCGCATGTTAGTGCAGGTATCATCCACGAATGCTGTTAAAATTATAGATGCTTAGGGATCGAGCAAAACCTTGAACCTTGAACCTTGAACCTTAAACAAATTCATCTCAGTATCAGAAGTTCCTTTATCAACTCAGCAATATACGGTTCGATAGCTGAATTATGTGTTCCCTCTAACGGGGTAAGGGTGAGTGTGCTGGTAGACGCTCCGTTAGAAATCAACTTGTTATAAGTATCTACCGAATTTTGGTAGGGAACAGTCGTGTCTGACATTCCATGGTACATGAACATCCGTATCTCAGGCTTCCAATCAGTGAGGCTGTTTTCATTAAATGCATCAACAATGTAACTGTAGTCAGGATTGCTGTCAATATTGTTCAGAACATCCTCCTGAATAAGATCTGATATTTTTGTGGTGAGTTGTGCATTGATGTCTCCAGCTCCTTTCTGACCATCAAACAGCCCGGGAATACGGGAGGCATACGGTTCTTTAAAAAAGTCGACCAATAGATTATCCCGATCATATTGAATCTGATAAGCCCGTGCGATGTAAGCGAGATAGTGTGGATCATCATATTCTTCCTCGGCAAATATTGCTTCCTGCATTCCCTTAATATCGTATGCTCCTGCAGCGGGGAAGGAGGCTATAAGCGTGAATCCCTCAAGGCCATTCGCCTCAATGGCTTTATGAGCCGCCATCGTAGCATAGCCACCTTCCGAATACCCGGCCAAAAAAAGCTTGCCGTTAAACGTGAGGTTTTTTTGTTGTCCCAACTCCACGGAGGCCTGAAGTAAATCGATTATTGACGACGCCATAAGATCCTCCACGTAATAAGGGTGATTAACGGAAGTAGAACTGCCAAATCCCAGGTAGTCTGGTATTACTCCGATAAATCCAACGGAAGCCATAGCCGCATAAGCGATCGTGTTGTAATCACCGGCGGAAAAATTTGAAGGAGCTTCATCGTACTTCGTTATTGTGCCATGATGAAAACTAAACATTCCAACTGCCTGGTTAGTTTTGGGAAGAACTACCAGACCGCTGGCAACGATGGGCAATGTGTTGTAATGGGTGTTGTATGTTACCTTGTAGATCTCAATGTCATGTACAAATTCATCCGCGTTTACGGGCAACCCTGATAATTGTGCAAGCAGCTGTAGTTGCTGTGCAGTTGTAGTATAAACAAATTCGGCGCTTACGAGATACTGTTCTTCTTGGGGCTGGGGACTATTGCTATCGTCACTGCAGCCCGCAAATCCAATGAGCGCGGCAATGATCAGAACATGGACTTTGGAATACGCGAAAAATTTCATAGTCAAAGAATAAACATCATCAAAGGAGGTTAGTTCCTCTCACCGCACATTAATAAAGTTCAAAGGTTACTGGATTTTCTTGAATAACTTTGCATCCAGGGGAAAATTATCTGTCTACAGTTGGATACCTTAAGACGCTATTCAGATTGGATTAAATGCGAAGCTGCCAGGCTTGGGTTTAATTTCTGTGGAATTTCAAAAGCAGAGTTCTTAAAGGACGAAGCGCCCAGACTCGAAGAATGGTTGTCGCGCCGATACCAGGGAAAGATGAGTTACCTTGAAAATTATTTTGACAAACGTCTTGATCCCACGCTCCTCGTTCCAGGCGCAAAATCAGTAGTCAGCCTGCTGTACAATTATTATCCTCCAAAAGATCTTGCGTGCAACGGGCAATACAAGGTTGCCAAGTATGCTTATGGCGAAGACTATCACAATGTCATTAAAGAGAAATTAAAAACGTTGCTGACCAACCTGCAGCAACACGTTGGCAACGTACAAGGGCGCGCATTTGTCGACTCGGCGCCGGTAATGGAAAGGGCATTGGCAAAGCGCGCCGGCCTTGGGTGGATTGGAAAAAACAGTCTGCTTCTCAATAAAGAAATGGGAAGCTTTTTTTTCATCTCGGAGCTTATAATCGACCTGCCTTTGGAGTACGATTCCCCAATTAAAGATTATTGCGGCACCTGCACAGCGTGTATGGATGCTTGCCCAACGGATGCGATAACAGAACCATATGTCGTAGACGGAAGCAAATGCATTTCATACTTTACTATAGAACTAAAAGAAAGTATACCGGCCGATATGAAGGGGAAGTTTCAGGATTGGATTTTTGGCTGCGACATTTGTCAGGATGTTTGTCCCTGGAACAGCTTCTCCAAACCTCATAACGAGAACAGATTTCTTCCCTCAAAGGAGCTGTCCGAATTTTCCCGGCAAGATTGGCGAGAGATCACGGAAGAGGTCTTCGTAAAAATATTTGGTAAGTCGGCTATAAAACGGACTAAATTTCAGGGTCTCAAAAGAAATATTTTGTTTGTGGACCAAGATTCCGATCAGGCTTCTTCCTAAAAAAAAATCCTCCGGGTATTCCGGAGGACCTTTTTTGTCTTTTGCTGCATCTTTCTCTTAAGGCGCTGCAGTTAAAAAACATCGGTTTAGAATCGCTTCATGCTCATTCCCAAAGCTTGTGTAACACCAGCGTTTGAGTTCGTTTACCTCTTCAGCCACTAACAGCTTAATGGCTTTGCGTAGCTCTTTTTCGAAAAGAAGAGCGCTAAAACTCACCTTCGTGAGGACTGTCTTCACATAGTTTAACATGGACTAACTTTTTTGTAAGAGATTAAAAAATAAGCTTTCCTAACAACTGTTAATTTATAAAATTGTTCACTCATCTAAAAGAAACTCAATAATTTTCGTTCATCTATATGAAAAATTGTCAACTCGACGATTTTTCATGGTTTTGGCCAAAAAATAGAACGATTCCGGCCAGAGCTTATTGTTTCAATTGCCCTAATTTTGGGGCTAGATAGCAAAAAGAATAGTAAATGCGGACTCTTTTTTCGATGAAATCTTCTTTAATTCCTTTATTCATATTGGGCCTTTTTCCATGGCTATATGCTCAGGAGGTTCAAGTGACATTGGGTCCGGAGGAAATTGGTGAGAACCAGGCATGGACAATAACGGTAACGGTTCAAAATGACAGGCTCAAGAGTTATGACAATTTCCCTGAAATCAAAGGATTCAGGAAAAGGGGTCAGTCTACTCAATCGACGACCAACATTGTTAATGGTCAGATTTCGTCCTCCCAAAGCGTTATAATGACCTATATGCCCATGGCGCAGGGAACTTTCACCATTCCCTCCTTTTCCATGAAAGTGAACGAAAAGACGGTCCAGGTGCCTGGAAAAACCGTGAAGGTCGGGGCTCCCCAACGTCAGCAGCAGCGCGATCCATTCAGCAACTTCTTCGATCGAAGTCCGGCAGATGATTTTTTTGGCGAGGGGGAGACCGAATTTGTCGACATAAAGGAAGATGCGTTCCTGGCGCTCACTACCTCCAAAGATGAGGTTTATATCGGAGAGGGATTTAATACCACGTTGTCATTTTTTGTCTCGCAAGATAATCGGGCTCCTCTGCAATTTTACGAGTTGGGCAGGCAGCTTGCTGAAATTCTGAAAAAAGTGAAGCCGACTAATTGCTGGGAGGAAAATTTCAACATCGAGAATATTGACGGCGAGAGTGTAAAGATCAACGGTAAAGACTATACGCAATACAAGGTATATCAGGCCACGTACTTTCCACTAAATACCGAGCCGATCAATTTTCCAAGCGTCACACTCGAGATGATTAAATACAAGGTGGCAAAAAATCCGTCCTTCTTTGGGCAAAACCGGAAAGAGGATTTCAAAAAGTTCCATACAAAACCGAAGCGTGTCACTGTGAAAGAGCTTCCTCCGCACCCTTTAAAGAATTCTGTAGCGGTGGGCGACTACAAGTTGGACGAACGGATCAGAAGCAAAGATCTTGAAACAGGTCGCAGCGCCGCATACAATTTCA
>CAMLER010000060.1 GCA_946478915.1 uncultured Chryseolinea sp. | reverse complement strand
CTTTGGTAAAACCAAAAGTCCAAAATGTATATGGAGGAGGTTCGGGATACTTAACCTGGTATTCCGACGGATGGAGTGGTACTGTAGATGGATTTAAGGGCAGTGATGGGACGGATGAAAGCTGGGGCTCGCCCATGGACGGACGACTCGTCAGGCATTGGTGGTCGGGTACTGAAACATCTCCGTTGGTACCTGAGCCCGATAATTGGGAGCAATGGTGGGAAACTGGCAAAACATTCAACAGCAACGTATCCATTACTGGAAATAATGATCAGGGTTCATTTCGATTCTCTGTTGGTCAGCTGAAACAGGATGGTATTGTACATAACAACGATTTTTACAGGAATAATTTTCGGCTTAACGCGGCATATAACTTTACTGAAAAATTAAAGGTTAGCGTTGGAGGCGAATATGTTAAATCGGGTTCGGACAACCGCGGTTTTGCAAGTTCCAGTAATTTCGTCTGGCATCATCGCCACAGCAATTTTAACCAGTTAAAAAACTACCGCGATTACGAGAGCGTTCATATCCAGCCATCGGGAGATAATGAACCTCCCAACTGGCAGCATACATTTTTCTCCAATCCTTATTTTGAACAGGAGGTTTTAGTACAGCCAAATGAGAAAGACCGGTTCCTGGGAAATATAGCTATTCATTATCAGTTAACGGATTGGCTAAGCGTTTTGGCGCGATCAGGAACAGATGTTTGGTCGGATACACGGATCATTGTAGATCGTTTCGCTCGTACAAAGGGCGGTTCATTCCGCGCTGGCCGTTATAGCGAGGAAGTTCTCCGAAACCAGGAAACAAACTCCGATTTTATTATCAAAGCCGACAAGCAGTTCAAGGAATTTTCACTCGTCGCTCAAGTTGGTGGAATCAATAGAAAAAACTATTTCAAGAGCAACTACGCCCGGGTAAATGAATTGACCATTGATCGCGTTTATAACCTTGGCAACAATGCAAGCCCAAATCTCAATGAGAGCGCCATTGCTGAATCAGAAATGAACAGCTTGTTTGGCGCTGTTACCATAGGATATAAAAACATTCTATTCCTTGACCTTACGGGCCGGAATGACTGGTCGAGTACACTCCCAAAGCAAAACAATTCATTCTTTTATCCTTCTGCAGCGCTTAGCGTTGTAGTGTCTGACATGGTACCGTCAATGTTTAACGGTGCACTCTCGTTTATGAAGCTTCGCGCCAGCTGGGCTCAGGTGGGCAGTGATGGCGCACCATACCAGCTGCAGCAGGTGTATACGCCAAAGGGACTTTGGAACGGAAGCGTTCCGAAATTCTCGGAAAGTTCCCAGATCGCCAATTCACAATTAAAACCGGAAATAACGACGGGCATAGAGGTTGGTGCGGATGTCCGCTTTTTGAACGGAAGAATTGGGTTGGATGTCACTTACTACGAGCAATCAACGCGGGATCAGATTCTTGCGGTAGACATTTCCAGAAGTGCCGGATATACGGGAAGAATTCTTAATGCGGGTGAGATCACTAACAAAGGAGTGGAGATCTCGCTAAGCGGAACAATAGTAAAATTGTCCAGCGGTCTTACCTGGGATGCCAGTTTAAACTTCGCGCGAAATAGGAATGAAGTAGTGGAACTTGCTCCCGGACTGAATTCGCTGATCTTGTGGACGCAGCGTGGCGCATCGCTTGAGGCGCGGGTAGGTCAATCGTATGGAAATTTGTATGGCAACAAGTTCGCACGTACCGATGATGGGCAGCTCATCTTTAGAAACGGATATCCTTACAACTTGCCAGGGCAACACGTCATCGGCAACATCACACCTGATTGGACCGGGGGAATTATGAATTCCATAAGCTTTAAAGGTCTGACTATTTCCGGTCTTATTGATATCAAGAAAGGTGGCGATATCTACGATATGGGCAGTAGCCTCGGCAGACAGAACGGTATTCTGGAAGAAAGTCTTGAAGGCAGGGAAGAAGGGGTAATTGGTGTTGGCGTCAAGAATATTGGATCTGCCGAATCACCGAACTATGTGCCCAACGACATCGTAGCGTCGACGCGAACATTCATGACGTATTACAGCGGGAGGCAATATCACGAAGCTGCTGTTATGGATGGTAGCTATATCAAATTCCGCGAAGCTAGTATCACGTACAGGCTACCCGACAAATGGTTTGAAAGAAACTTCCTTCAATCGGTAAGCGTATCCGCCATCGGGCGAAACCTTGCCATCTTTCACAAGAACGCGCGACACATCGATCCGGAAATCAGCAGTGCTGATTTGGGTTTCAACAGTGGTCAATTACCAAGCACAAGAAGTATCGGGTTTAGTCTTAATGTGAAATTTTAAATCGACACCTAATGAAATCAATCATAAAGCCTTATGTGATCACCATACTTCTGGTTCTGATGCTGGGTTCTTGCACGAATGATTTTGAGGAGATGAACAAAAATCCAAACAAGCCATTGGAAGTAAGTCCACAATACCTGTTACCCCATGCGTTGCAAGTCTCAATTGACAATTATTGGGGAAATAAGGCCAGAAATGAAAGGATCAACTTTGATCATGCGATGTCTTGGGCAGGATATCTAACGCGTAATATTTACGAGAATGAGGGTGACAACTACAATGTTCAACCTTCTGTTAATATTAAGAATTGGGAGGTGTTTTATGCAGAGGGACTCATCAACTATCAGAAGATCATAAACAATTCCGGTCCCGATTCGAAAACACCGAACCCGAATTACGAGGGAATTGGCCGGGGAATGCGAGCCTGGTCGTTCTCCCTGGTGACTGACATTTGGGGAGCGATCCCTTACACCTCCGCATTGTCAGGCACTGCAGGGGAGCCAGTCTTTTCTCCGGATTATGATTCGCAGGAAACCATTTACGCAAGTTTGATTGAAGAATTAAAGATTGCGAATCAAATGCTTAATCCTTCGGGCCCTTCCGTGAAAGGCGACATTATGTTCAACGGCAACATACTGCTATGGAAGAAGTTTTTCAATTCCCTTCGCTTTAAGTTGTTGAATCGGCAGGCTCATCGGGTGAGCTCATCGGGTGCTGAGATGCAAGCGATGATCGAGGATCCCTCCACGTATCCGATGATTGACAGCAAGGAGGACATCGCTCAACTTAAATATGGCGCAGTCCCGACAAATAATCCATGGCACGATATACTCATTCAACAGGGACGGACAGACTGGAACATCAGTAGCACATTTGTTGATAAACTAAAAAGCCTGAATGACCCTCGGCTTGAAGTGTACGCTGTCGCGGGAAGTCTTGCCTCGGGTGTCATTTCTGGTCATCCCAACGGACTGCCTGGTGAAATTGCCACAAAATTTCTTGGTTACAGCGCAGTTATCAATCCACAGCGTTTTGCTCAGGCTACATCACCAGCGGTATTAATGAGTCACGCAGAACTATTGTTTATCAAAGCCGAAGCTGCTTTTGATGGAGATATTTCCGCAGATGCAGCGCAATTGTTCAGCGAGGGCATAACTGCTGCCTTTGGCCAATACGGATTAACCGTGCCAGACGGTTACATAGAGCAATTGGGGACAGTCTCGAAAGAAAATATCATGACGCAAAAATGGATTGCGTTATTCGGAGAAGGCATTGAAGCATGGACCGAGCTTAGACGTACTGGGTTTCCAATCATGCCTGCTCCCGACCCCCAGGCAAAATTTCAAAACGATGGCGTGATGCCGACCCGGTTGATGTATCCATCGACGGAATATTCACTGAATGCAGCAAAGGTGGCTCAGTCCGTTGATCTAAACGACGGTCCCGATGACATGAAAACAAAACTATGGTGGATTGAAAACTAAAAATGACTTTATCATGAAAGACAAAATGATATCAATAAGATCGAATTGCTTAATAGCAATGCTCGTAGTGATGATTATAATAACGCTTTCCAGCTGTGAGGACGAATCCGATATGGCTGTTAACAAAGTAGCTTCTCCCGTGCTCCTGGAGCTGAAGGATAGCCCAGGCGAAATGACTGCATATTTCTTTGAGCTCGACAAGAGTGGCATTCTCGATCACACCGTCGGAACAGATTCAATTCCCCTTGCAAATCTTCAAGTCGAAGTGTTCGCTTCAACCGGTTCGATGGGTGTTTTTACTACGGATGTCGATGGTAGTTTTTTAGTTGCTTATACCGATGCGAAGCCTAAGGAGTTCGCTGGTGAATACAAAGGGATAGCCTTCAGATTTCTCAAATAAAAATGTGTGACACAAAGAAATTGCAACAAATGGTCTTTTCGCTTCTACCTAACCCGTGAGCGGAAGATCATTTTGTTGCACTGTTAAAAAATCATAAAAAAAAATTGCTCCACCTTAAACACCTATGAAAATGACAAGCAACACAATCAACCGACGTCAATGGATCAAAAGCAGCGTACTCGCTACAGGATCTTTCACAATTATTTCAGGTAGCCTTAGCAACGCCTTCGGCAAGGCCCCGACATCTTTACAGAAGTATGTGAGCACTACCGAAACCATGTCAGGCGAAATGATTCGCCGGCAAAGCATGGTCGACTTGAAGGCACGTCTCTCCGCTAACGAGAATCCATTCGGCCCATCTGCAAAAGCGAAGAAGGCGCTTGTCGAGGCGATAGACAAGAGTTATCAATATCCGATGCGCACACTGCAGACACTATCTGAAAATATTGCGACCTATGAGGGACTCAGTGTGGAAAATGTGATGCTTGGTGCTGGCTCCGGCCCATTGCTCCAGGCAGCGGTGGCGTACTTTGGTAAAAAAGGTGGTAACCTCATTAGTGGTGATCCTACCTATGGAAATATTCCCAACGATATGACCGAATATTTCAATACCGAGTGGAAGCAAGTACCGCTTACCGCTGACTATAAATTGGACCTGAAGGCAATG
This sequence comes from uncultured Chryseolinea sp., assembly GCA_946478915.1. The sequence goes on along the minus strand of CAMLER010000060.1, from coordinate 8,669 downwards.
GAAAAGGCTATTGATGACAAAACCGTGCTGATGTACGTTTGTAACCCTAACAATCCGACAGGTACAACTGTAGATGCTGCTGAGCTGAAGTCTTTTTGTGAAAGAGTTTCAAAGAAGGTGCCGGTTTTTGTAGACGAGGCCTACATCGACTATATGGCCAATCCGAAGGAAGCTTCGGTAATGGAATGCGTGCGAAAAGGACATAACGTGATGGTTGCACGCACGTTTTCAAAGTTATATGGATTTGCCGGACTGAGGGTTGGTTACATGGTTGCACAAACACCCATGCTCGAAGCACTGAAGCCTTATTCCAAGGGCGGTCGATCAATTTCAGCAACTTCCGGAAGTGCCGCACTAGCCTGTTACCAGGATTCGGAGTTTTTGCAGGAAGCTTTGAAAAAGACGAACGAATCAAAAGAGTATTTATACAAGATTCTCCGCAAGCAGGGGTATGAATATATTCCTTCGGACACAAATTTTGTTTTGTTTCCCATCAAAACCGAAGGAAAAAAATTTGTTGAGGAGATGATGGCAAGAGGTGTAAGCGTGCGCTTTTGGAAGTTTAGCGATAAGAACTGGTGCCGCGTAAGCATAGGATTAATGGATGAGATGAAGGCTTTTGAAGAAGCGTTTCTTCAAATCGCATAACTAGAAATACACAGTCAGGTACCCTGAAAAGTTTGCAGTGAACAAGGCGTCAGTTCTCCGGCTGGCGTCCTTGGCATTGCTATGCAAAAAATCCAATGATAACCTGAATTTTTTTAACCTACATGAATTCTGCAATCATAAAAACGCTATCCTTATTCCTGATGATTGTGATCGGATTTCTACTCCGAAACAAAATCAAGAGTAAGGAACAAAAGGAAGGAATTAAAACTATTATTCTAAGCCTTGCTCTTCCGGCAACCATATTCATAGCATTGCTCAAAATTGAGTTTGAGCCAACCATGATTTTTATCCCCTTGCTTGCCTTGGGATTCAACCTCGTTCTTTTTCTGCTGGTAGACAAACTTCCGCTTCAATCCCTCTTTGATACACCGCCATCCCAATACCGTGCGGCTACCTTGTTGATGCCATCGCTGGCACCGGGGCTTTCTTGCTTTCCTTTTATTCTCGAGTATAGTGGCGAACTACCCTTTGCAATGGCAGCGCTCGGTGATATAGGGAATAAGGTATTTGTTCTGATCATTGCTTATCTGGTCGCCATGAAATGGTATTTCAAAAGTAGGGCTATACATGATGATTCAGAGAAATCCAAGATCAAAGATCTGTTAAAGGCACTTGTTGAAGAGCCCGTAAACATGGTTATCGTAACTGCAATAATAATGCTTGCCCTTGGGTTGAACTTTGAGTCGCTACCTGGAATCATTACCATGAACGTGGATAGGCTCAGTGTGATGATGACTCCGATGGTGTTGCTATTTATCGGTATTTCAATGAAGTTGACCCGTCAACAAGCAGTAGCGATTTTATCGTTACTTTTTTTTCGGTCCGGTATGGCGTTTCTATTAAGTAGCATCTTAATCTTACTCTTGCCCCCGCAAAGTTGGGAGATCACACTACTCATTGTTGTGTTTCCGCAGAGTGCCTGCAGCTTTTGGCCATTTGCACATATGGCGGCCGTTAGTGAGCTGGAAGGTAGAGCCGACGCTCAAACAAAAAATAAAGTGTTTGACCTTGAATTTGCCATGAATATTCTGGCCTGTTCGCTCCCATTTTCGGTGCTCACCATTCTTATGATTTATTCATCAGGTGCATTTTTTACAGATGCAACGTACACATTCATGGGAGCGGGCCTTAGTTTGATTCTAGCCGTGATACCATTTTTCGCAAAAACCCGATTGATCAAAACCTATAAGACCAAGTTTAGAGAAGCGCTTCGCAGTATCTAAGGCTGGCTCTGTTAAGACAAAAAAAAGAACCACGAAAAGTGGTTCCTTTTTTTGACATACTTAGATGTGTCGTACTAGTTATCAATCAACTTTACGTTGACTGCATTCATACCTTTCTTTCCACGTTCTTCCTCGTATTCAACCTGATCGTTTTCACGAATCTCGTCGATAAGTCCAGAAGAATGGACAAAGATGTCTGTGTTCGAATTTTTGGGTTTAATGAATCCAAATCCTTTGGCTTCATTAAAGAATTTTACTGTTCCTTCCATTATTATTTAAATTAAAAAAAAACTTGTCAAAAGCCGCTTGGCGGGTTGCCAAAGGCTGCCATAGACTTCAATAACTGTTGAATACGAAACAACTATTAGAGATGAATATTAATTAAGGGGTGTTCCTAACAAAACTGCGGGAGGTGTTGAAGCACTGATCTTAAATGCGCTGCAAGATACGTCAAATTATCGACAACGCATTGAGTATTGGTAATATATATTATCGATTAGCCTAAATAAGACCGTAATGCCTTGCTCCTTGATGCGTGTTTCAGTCTTTTGGTTGCCTTTTCCTTGATCTGCCTGACGCGCTCACGGGTTATTTCAAATTTTTCTCCTATTTCCTCCAACGTTAATGCGTCCATTCCCTTCAATCCATAATAGTAACAAATTACATCCGATTCCCTCGAAGTGAGTGTAGCCAAGGCACGAGAAACTTCACCTTTCAATGAATCATTCAACAAATTTGTTTCTGGTGTGGTATCGGTGTCGTTGGTCAATGTATCCAGTAGACTGTTTTCTTCACCCTGGACAAACGGTGCGTCAAGTGAAGAGTGACGACCTGAAATCTTATACGTCAGTCTAACCTCTTCTTCAGTTACCCCAAGGGTATCGCTTAATTCCTCATATGATGGATCTCGCTGATATTTTTGTTCCAGCTCTGAAAAAGTCCTTGACAATTTATTAAGTGAGCTCACCCGATTGAGTGGTAAGCGCACGATTCTTGATTGCTCGGCAAGAGCCTGCAGAATTGATTGCCGGATCCACCAGACCGCATAGGAAATGAACTTGAATCCGCGAGTCTCATCGAATCTTGATGCCGCTTTTATCAGGCCGAGGTTCCCTTCATTTATAAGATCACCCAATGATAATCCATTGTTTTGGTATTGTTTTGCCACGGAAACAACAAATCGCAGGTTTGCTTTCGTCAATTTTTGGATGGCAATTTCGTCGCCATTTCTTATGCGAATGGCAAGTTGTACTTCTTCCTCCGAAGTGATAAGGTCAACTTTTCCGATTTCCTGAAGATATTTGTCGAGGGATTGACTTTCCCTATTGGTGATTTGTTTAACGATCTTAAGTTGTCGCACGGTTCTTTTTTGAAATGGATAACTCCTGTTTATTCAATTAAAAGATAAGGAGAATCATCTTATCCACTCAGTCAGAGAAAATACTCCAGAAGAAGTTGTGGAATTGAATTCCTGCAAAGGTACACTTTATTTCCGGTATGATGATTATTTTCCCTAATTGGTTGTGGGTGGATTACGAGTTGCATGAATAAATTAACGTGATGACTACTCGAAAGAGCGACGAAAGGTCCGCGTTGCCGAAATAAGGCTGTTTCTGCTGTTAATTCCATTATCAACTGTTAATTATTATCTGACGTATACCGTTATCCGTCTTAAAACGTCGTTCATAACCTTTGCAATCGATACCGCTTAAGGCTATTTGGGCTTGTTGATAGGGAAGAGATAATAAAGCGCATACTTTGCGACTAGTCCCCTTAGTAGAAATAAATGTTCGTCTGTACCGAGCGTCAAGTGCTAATCAACCCGGCAATGACAGTTTCTTTCGATGATCATTGCTATTCTATTTTGCGATGGTGTACCTTATTCCTTATTCCCTGTCCCCCTAGGGATAATTCAACACAAAGACTAAGTTGAAAAGTAGGAACTAATAGATCAACCCGAATTGTACCGAACTTACACGTAATTAGAAACCTTGCCCGACACATTGATTTTTTTTACGGGTATAGTGCCTAGTTTGGCTTGCACAGATACTTTTCCATTCGATAAACTGACGGTCCCAAATCCTGTTTCACAGGAGAGAAATGATGTGAAGTCGCCAATCTTTGAATCGACATATAGCATTTTGTCTACCGCGTCAAATCGGATTCCGGTCAGCCCCTGCAGCATGCCATAACTTGATAGCGCCCGCGCATACCAGTGACCACATTCATATTCATTAAAGGGATTGCGGATACTGCCATCATAACGGTCGCGGCATGCGCGAACAATTTCGAGCGCTTCTTTTACTTTACCCGTAAACATTAAATGACTCGCGACCTGATATTCGATTCCTGTCCACACCTCATCGCTATATACAAATGGCAAGGAGAGTTTTCCGCCTTTGGGCCATGAACACAATAGCAGGCCGCCTTCGTCACCCAATGCGAACGAAGGTCTTTGAGGATTTGCATGTTCGCTGAGATCGCTTTTGAAATTGTATTTGTGAACTGAAACAAGGTGACTGGTTATCTTCGCGGAATCAAAAGGATCATTCAATCCTGACACCTTCGCTATCCATGCGCCAAGAACGCCATCGCTTAGACATCCGGTGCCATACTGATACTTCGGACCTTCTTTCTCCAACAGTGTGCGCGCCTCCTCGGAGTATTCTCCACCCATTGATTTTTGTGAAGCTTCGATCGGGTTCGGTGCGTTAAGTCCAGCCACCTGTATTTTTTGGTAAAAATATTCTCCGTTATAAAGATCTGTTTCGATGCTTTGTTTTCCTTTAGTCAATAGGGTTTGATAGGTAGTAACGTCCTTTTTCTTTTTCAGGAATTTTGCCATTTCGATAATCGCGGTCAATGCACCTAGGTAAAAACTCGTGCACATTCCGTCGGGTCCCCAGAATTCGATGTCATATGTGTTATGATGGGGCTCTTCAATAATTCCTTTGTTCTTGGGGTCCCAGGTCCTGATACAATAGTCGAGGCTTCTTTTCACCATGGGATACATTTTTTTCAACCACTCATTGTCTCCATAGATACGCCAGTCCCGGTAGACTTTCATGATTCCGCCAAGTTGTCCATCGGCTGCCGCATAAAAAGCATGGTCAACGGGACGGATAGGTAATGCAGAACGAAAGGTCTGATGTCCTTCTTTATTTTGACTTTCACAGAATTCCGTATGCCGAAGCGTCCTTTCCAGAAATGGAAACAGGTGAGGAATGGCCTGTGCGTAATTCCAGACGTGTGTGCAGGATCCGTGGCAACATCCCCAGTTGTCGCCGCATCCCTCATAACTCCAGAGTCTTCCATCATATTGACGCATTACTGTTGGAGATTTCAGGATGCTTAGGTTTGCGGCTATGGCCTCCGTTACTTCGGCTGGAAGTGTGCTGGCGTAAAATGCGTCAGTAAATAATTTCGATTTTTCTTTCAGGTCCTGGTAGTTGCCGGTCCAGTATGCCGAAACATCATTGATATTCTTAAATTTATTGCTATACCAGGGCTTGTATTTTCCAGATGTGTAGTTTGAATCGGCAATCGTTGCTCCCAATTGCTCGGATGAGGCACAACAACCTTCGGTGCCGTCACATTTATCGCCTTCGCTGGGCTCACCACCATGGCGAATGTCAGACACTGGTATGTACCATGCTGTCATTACTTTAATAATCTTTTCACTACCACCTGAGAGCTCGAGGGGAACATAGAGTGATGCACCTGGCGCATCTGATTCAACAGGATCCGATGTTTTAGTTTCCCCTTTTCTGATGGTCTCCCAGGTCATGGTTAATGGATCGAACCATCCACCCCGGAACCAGCAATGGTCAACTACCGTGTTGTCGTCGTCGGTGTAAATACAAAAATTCCCTTCGTCAAAAGCGCGTTCGTTGGATGGTGATTGTGTCAGGACAAATCCATTGTTATGTTTCGTAATAGCGTTTTTGCCAAGCTTGATCTTTTGGGTATCAATATCCTTCGGTTTCAGAAAATTTTTGCAGTGAAAGGAAAATACGCAACTAACGTTCTGGCTACTGGTATTCTTGATTTTATATTCGAGTGCGCCGGCAGGTAGGCTGGAGTTGTCGGCGTCGGTTGGGATAAAAGGGCTCCATCCCGTTATTTCAATCTCCAGCGGGTAATCATTTTCTTTCAACGAAATGGTAGCAAAAGGAAACCTGCTTAGAAACGAGGCATCATCAAATCGTGGCAATCCGAAGATGGATCCGCCAGCACCATTGCCGGTGTTGGGCTGACCAAATCGTTTCCAGTCAGGAACAGGACCTTCGACAACTCTCGCGCCATTCTTCAATCCTTTCACTGCAATAGCTCCGAACATTCCGGGTTCATTAAAGACTTCAGGCCTGCTGCGAACCGACATGTGTGAGATAGCACCATTTCCTTCCAGACAAAACATGCCAGCGCCAAGACCGCCTATCGGAAAAGCAACTCTTTTCAAGTACTCATTCTTATAAATTCCGTTGTACTCGCGTTCGGCTGTTTTATGATAAAAATTGTTTTTTCGGGAGATTTCAGATTCGCCGTTGATGATAGCTGGTGGTACCATCGTAGCGGTTAATCCTCCTATTCCGATTTTTTTGAGGAAGCTTCGTCTGTTAGATTTAATTTTCATGCTCGATTGGATTGTGGAATGAATTTAGTTTTATTTTTCCGAGTTGGAAAAGGATGCCTGGAAGAATGTGTTTGCGTTGATCAAGCGACCTCTGAGATATTTGACTTTATAGAAAGAGCATTTTATGAAACTAATCCTGATGGGCGGTTTCCTTGGAAGCGGCAAAACTACTGCGATCACCAATGCAGCTAAGGTATTAATGCGCGAAGGAAAGAAGGTTGCAATTATAACAAACGATCAGGGCGACCAGCAGGTGGATAGTACTTTTGTCAAAAGTCTGGGGATTCCAATCAGAGAAGTGGCTAATGGCTGCTTTTGCTGCAACTATCACCAGTTGGATGATCAAATCGAAGAATTGAAAAAAGCTGAGCCCGAGATTATTTTCGCGGAATCGGTGGGAACCTGCACTGACCTGATAGCGACGATCGCTAAACCTATGTCTAAGTTAAAGCCCGAGATGGAAATTGTGATCTCTATTTTTGCAGATGCATCGATGGTGTCTTCTATCATAGCAGGTCGCGAAACATTTGCTGAAGATTCAGTGAGATATATTTATAAAAAGCAGTTGGAGGAGGCGGATATTCTTGTTCTGAACAAAATTGATCTGGTTGCTTCAAAAGATCAGCAAGTGCTTGACGAGATTATAGCCTCAGAGTATCCCGGCAAGGTCATTTTGTATCAGAACTCATTGGATGAACCAGATGTTGAACGCTGGATTCAAAAAATTTACACCTTTCTTCACCAAGGTCAAAGGAGATCGCTCAACATTGACTATGAAATTTATGGTGCAGGCGAGGCGAAATTAGCCTGGCTCGACAAGTCGCTTACGATGATTGATAATAGTGGTAACGCCCATCGCTTAGCGGAAAAAATGATCGTTTCAATTGTGCATCAAATCCAATCTCGTCACCTGGCTATCGGTCACCTTAAGTTCTTTGTTGAATCAAATGGAAAAAAGGAAAAGATCAGTGTAACGCAGACCGGGATCGCGTCCGATATCAAACTTGCCGATGTAGATGCAACTGAAGCAACAATTCTGATCAATGCAAGAGTCGAAACGGAACCTTCAATTTTGGAAGAGATAGTCCAGCAATCTTTAATTCAAACCTCAGAACGGTATGGATGTATAATCAAGGAGGGGAATTGGTCAGTCTTTAAACCGGGATTTCCACGACCAACTTACAGAATAATAACCTAAGCAACTCTAACCTACTAATACAAGTAAGATCTTAGGATTGTGAGGAAATAACGAATTCGCCAAATTAGGATCGCAAGGGCAAACATGGATACTTCGTTTGCGTCATCCCGGTAAACTTGTTAGCTTCAAAGGTGAAGCGAGTCACGCTATTCAATATTTTATTTTTATTATGAAGGGATTACGATCTAAAATTTTTTTTCGATGGCCTCTGATTTTTTCCCTGATTATCATCAGCATATCATGTCGGCACACTACGACAAACGAGAGTGGGCTGCATCTGTCCGATGATCTGGACGCAACGCTTTGGGCAGAATCGCCGATGTTTTATAATCCGACCAATATGGATATCGATAGCAGAGGTCGGATCTGGATTACGGAGGCAGTAAATTACAGGAATTATAATAACGATTCATTAAAGCATATTCATCACTCCAAAGGCGACCGTGTCGTAATATTGGAGGACGGTGATGACGATGGGAAGGCAGACGACGTCAAGGTATTTATTCAGGATAAAGATCTTGTATCGCCTTTGGGTATCGCTGTAATTGGCAATCGGGTTTTTGTTTCATGTTCGCCACATCTTATCATTTATACCGATGACGATGGCGACGACGTACCGGATAAAAAGGAAATTTTTCTTAAAGGTTTCGGCGGATTGGATCATGACCATTCTCTTCACGCCATAGTGGGAGGAGCCGATGGCAAACTATATTTTACAACTGGCAATGCTGGACCGCACATTGTAACAGATAAATCGGGATGGACCCTGCGCTCAGGAAGCCTGTATACCGGGGGCTCACCATACAACAGGGAGAATAGGGGTAATATGAAAAGCGATGATGGGAAAATATGGGTGGGCGGACTAGCCTTAAGGATCAATCCTGATGGCACGGGTTTAAAAGTAATGGGACATAATTTTCGGAATGCGTATGAGGTGGCCGTTGAT
>CAMLER010000059.1 GCA_946478915.1 uncultured Chryseolinea sp. | reverse complement strand
TAACCTTATCATATGGCTAATGGCGATAGTGTTATACGCCACCTTGTATTTCGAACTCCTTAAGAAATTTATAAAATCCTTTGAGCAGGTACCGGGCAAGTTGAAATGGAAAAGTATCGGTCGGTCGAAAAAGGAATAAGGCATCCGAGTAACATTTTGGTTAGTTATGCTGATTTTTTGATACCGTAAACGAATAATTTTATACCTATGAGAATTGTAATCATTGGGCTTGTCCTGGCGCTCTTCACCGCCTGCAACTCCGATAAGAAGTCGGATGAGCAAGCATTCTTAGAGGGACTCGACACCGCTAAGACGGAAGGCCCGTCAATATCGGAAGGTGTTATAGGCGACATCCTGGGTAGGATACCAAGCCCATTGGAAATTTCCGTTCTCTTAAAAGAATCGGGGAAGAAGTACAATGGAAGCTACTTGAATTCGCCTGATAATATTTCCAGGTACAACAGCAACTATCAGAAAGCGCTTAACCTTGGTGTGTATGGTACTGACCTCGGCTATACCAATATTTATGAGCAGAATCAGGATGGAGTGAAATACATGTCATCGATCAAGAATCTGGCGGATGGACTTAGTATCGGCCAATTTTTTGATATAGAAACTATTGGCCGTCTGGCCACTAACAGCAAGAACCTCGATTCTTTGCTTTTGATCACTACGCAAAACTTCAACAGCATCAACCATTATCTCCAGACTCAAAACCGCTCCAACCTAAGCGTGCTGTTTCTGACTGGAGGTTGGGTAGAAGCTTTAAATATTCTGTGCGAGGTCGCGGCAGCAAATCCATCTAACAAAGAGTTACAGGAAACGATCGGTGAACAAAAGATCATTCTTGAAAATATTAATCTGCTTCTTTCCTTCTACAAGGAGTCAGATCAAAACATGGCAGCACTACTAACCGACATGGAAGAACTGAAGAAGCTGTATGACAAAGTGAATATCACATATACGTACAGCGAATCTACCTTCGAAATAGTCGATGGTGTTATGGTGATCAAAGACAATAGCTCAAGCGCAATTCAGATTACGCCCGAGGACATTGCAAGCATTAAGGCCCTCGTTTCAAGTATTAGAAATAAGATAATAAGCTAAGAGATAAAAGTAGCCTATGAAAAAGTTAATTATCATTGTTCTATCTGTTTTCGTTCTAAGTACTTTAGATGTTATAGGGCAATGCAATTCGGAGACCTTAAGCAATGCGTGTATTCCAAAATTATCAACCGGTTTCAACTTTTTGAAAAGCTATAAAATTGAAAAAGGTGGTAAGGACTATGTTGAATATTCTTATGTATTCACGAAAGGCACTCAATACATGATCAACATATGCGCCAACCCTCAGCCTACTGACGGAATTATCGTGAGTCTTTATGATTCAAACAGAAACAAAGTCGCAACCAGCAAGGTAAACGGACAGTATATTTCAGCCATAGCATATCCGTGCAATACTACAGGTATCTATTATATACAATACACGTTCGACGGATCTACCAGCTATTGCGGCGGTAGTGCATTAGGCTTCAAGCGCTAATCAGAATATTTTAACCTCTCGACCATCAAGGCCTCTTAGGAGGTCTTTTTTTATGCTTATCCGTTTCGATTGACCATGGTGCTGCTGGCCTGGGCTGTTGGAAAAACTGTAATATCAGCAAGTACAACGTGGTCGCCGCACGTCAGCGTAAAATAGATGACGTTAGCAATGTCTTCGCCCTTGAGTGGCTTGATTCCCTTATACACTGTGGAGGATTTTGCTTCATCTCCCTTAAAGCGCACCAACGAAAATTCTGTCTCCACCAGGCCAGGGTTGATTGACGTTACTTTGATATTGAACGGATTTAAGTCGAGGCGCATTCCTTTTGTCAGCGCATCTACAGCGAATTTGCTGGCGCAGTATACGTTACCGTTCGGATAGACTTCTTTACCTGCAATCGATCCAATATTGATAATGTGACCCGATTTTCTTTCAGTCATGCCAGGGATTATTTCCTTTGAAACATACAGCAGCCCTTTGACATTGATATCGATCATCGCGTCCCAATCAGCAAGGCTACCGTTCTGAATCGGATCAAGTCCATGCGCATTTCCTGCATTATTTAATAGTACGTCGATGTTTTTCCACTTTGATGGCAGAGAATCTATCGCAGCTTTAACTTCCGGTTGGTTTCTAACATCGAATGAAAGCGTTGTGACCTCCGTTTGCGCAGAAAGTTCAGCCTCGAGCTTCTGTAGCCGATCTTTCCGTCGACCGCATAGAATCAACTTAAAATTATTTTTTGCCAGTAGTCTTGCAGTCGCCTCACCTATCCCGGACGTAGCGCCTGTTATTAATGCTATTCTTCCGCTCATAATGGAGATAATTAATCACGAGCGAAAATACAATTCTTATTGGAACAGAAGGTAAAGGGTGATGGTATTTGTATTAACACGCTGTAATGGCTGACCGTATTCGTTATCTCTGTTTCCCAGCATATCCACGATGCCGCGTGAAAACCTGATCTCGGGAGAAAATTTAAACAGTGGATAATAAAGGTCAAACCCAAACCCCGCCTCCAGGTTAAGGTGCGTTTCTTTGATTTCCAATGTCGGACGGGTCTGATCGACATTCTTTTTACCTGAAGCTTCTATCCCCGGCTTGATTCCGCCAACCATGTACATTCGAATATTTCCACGGCGCTCCGATTTATATTTTAAGAGAATTGGAAATTCAACGATGGTGTTTTCTACGGCTTCATCAATAGGCGGATCGTTGGTAAACTGGTACCTCACCTTATTTTCGTAAAATGCAACCTCAGGGGTTATACGCAAATCCAAAAATTCCGTCAGGCGATAATTAACTATAAAACCCAGTGAAAAACCGCTTGACCAACTGGGAAGGACGGCCGAAACTGTGTCAAGGTCGCGCGTTACAAAACGATCCGAGTATTTTATCTGAAAAATGGAGGAATGTATTCCAATAAGGAAACCATAAGTCAACTTCTTATTGTCGTAGTTCGGATTATTTTTTTCAACCCAACGCGTTTTCTGAGCCTCGCTATGCAAGGCACATAGGAGCAGTAGTGCTGAGCCAATTATTTTGTACCGATGTAGATGGAGCTTATTCCAAAGGTGAGTGAACTGCATTGCGTGTTTTTAAATCCAACATCGTGCAAGATGCGAAGGAAGTCTTCGCCATCAGGGAAAGCTTCAACGGACTTGGGCAAGTATGTATATGCTGCTTTATCATGAGATACCATAGATCCGATGCGCGGCAAGATAAATCTAAAGTAAAAACTGTAAACCTGTTTAAACGGAAACGATGTCGGTTTTGAAAATTCGAGAATAACAACCATTCCCCCAGGCTTCAAGACCCTCAAAATTTCGCTCAAACCGCGTTTCAGATTTTCGAAGTTCCGCACACCAAATGCAACGGTCGCAGCATCGAATTTATTTTCCCCGAATGGAATATTTTCCGAATCGCCATGTAATAATTCGACCTTTGCATTCACGTTTTTCGCGAGAATTTTTTTGCGCCCGATATCCAACATTCCATCGGCGATATCGATGCCATATATCTTATCAGGGTTCAGCTTCAGTGCTTCCAGCGCGAATTCTCCGGTTCCAGTCGCAACATCCAGCAGTATTTTAGGCTTAAGCGGTTCCAATACTCCGATAGCCCGCTTCCGCCACATTTTATCAATTCCCAGGCTGAGGAGCTGATTCAAAAAATCATACCTGCGACTGATGTTGTTAAACATCTTGGCCACCTGGTCCTTCTTAGAAAGCGAATCTTTATAGGGAACTACGTCCATGTCTTCGATAAAAGGTCGAAGGTACGGGAAAATTCGTTATCCGTTGTCCGTTATCGGTTATCCGTTATCCGTTATCCGTTATCCGTTATTAGTTATTAGTTATTAGTTAATTGTGGAGTGTAGGGGCTGAACTAATGCACGACGATGAATTTATTGGCTTGGATTTGCAGTGCGGACCTGTTTGGATCGAAGCGCAACTCCAACACATAGAACCTCAACACTCCAACACGTTTAATTCTGGAGTACCTTAAATTCAACTCGCCGGTTAAGCTCGCGGCCTCCCCTTTCGTCATCGTTGCTGGCCAGGGGCTTAGACTTGCCGTGTCCAACCGTTTTTATGCGCCGGGTGTTGATCCCCTTTTTAACCAAATAATCCTTCACGGCCTGCGCTCTTTTTAGCGAAAGGTATTTGTTGTATTCCTTCGTCCCAACTGCATCCGTATGGCCGCCAATCTCCATCACGATATTTTGATTTTGGCTCATCATGGCTTCCAACTTGTTCAGTTCGGTATATGATTCAGTCTTGAAGGTAGCTTTGTCAAAATCAAAATAGATATTTCTCAGTATTGATGTTACCCCAGCCACGAGCTTCCTCATAACGACCTTCCGGTTAACTACCTTTTCTTGTGTTGATGCACCGTCAAGCTTTATGTTGATATTCTGGAAAATGTAGCCATCAACATCAACAGACAGGCGGTAATCTTTCGACTTATCATTTGTGATATTAAATTCAAAAACTCCGTCTCCCATTGGTGTAAATGGTACGATCACATTGTCCCTGGCTCCCACCAACTTTACCTTGGCAGGCAATGGTGTGGTCTGGTCCGATGCATCCACCACAGAAACAACATACTTTAATGGTTGCAATCCGCGCGTGGTAGGCGGTTTGTTTGTTTGGGGCGTTACGACTGCAACGGTTGTGGTCGTTGTGGTTGCCGTAGTGTCAACAGGTTCAATCGGCGGTTCCACCGGAGTCTTTGCAACAACCGGATCGGTATTCTTGATACCTTCCGGAATTGTGATCATGTATATGTCAGTATATCCCATTCCATCTTCCCGGACGGAAGAATAGTAAGCGCGTTTTGCGTCTTTGGTAATTACAAAATAAATATCGTCATCGGGTGTGTTGATGGGATATCCAAGGTTAATTGGTTCACTCCATTCGTTTGTGGCGGGATTAAAGGTTGATTTGAAAACATCGTAACCACCCATTCCTTTTCGTCCTTTGCTGCTGAAGAAGAGCGTAACATCATCGTAGTCGATAAACAATCCGTCATCATCCAGCTCGGTGTTTATTTTTGGACCCAGATTTTTTACGTTAGTCCATTGTCCTTTGGAATCTTTGGTTGCTTTGTAGATGTCAAGTCCACCAAATCCACCCGGCCTGTTACTGGAGAAATATAACGTCTTTTCATCTTTAGAAATTGAAATCGATTTTTCTTCAAAGCTGGAGTTAATGATACCGGGCAGGTGAACCTTCGGACCAAATTCACCATTCGGTTGACGCTCACTGTAAAAAATATCTCCACCTCCTTCGTCATTGAAAATGAAAAGCGTATTACCATCCGCCGACAAAGCAACACTCGATTCATGGTAGGGTGTATTTACTACGGGACCAAGGTTCTTCGCATAGGTCCAGGTGCCGCCTGTTTTCTTGGCAGTAAAAATATCTTCATAAGGTTTGTTGTCTTCGAACACGTTTTCGTTTAAGTTGTCTTCTCTTCTGCGTGTAGTGAAGACGATCTCATCTTCATTTTCATTAAGTACAGGTGCGTAGTCTTCATATTCGGAATTGATTTCCCGACCAATATTCACAATTGAAAAATTTCCGGGGGATGCGACAAATTCTTTACCGTTCTCACACTCGAAGATTGCGCGGTCCACTGTGGCCAAATCGATTTTGTCTTTTCCCTGATAATTCGATTTACCAGCAAGCTTCTTCTTGTAGAGATTATAAAATTCAAGTGCTTTATCAAAGTTTTCGCCGTACTGATAACTGCGTCCGATCCAATATTCGATATCAAATTTGTACGCCGGGTCTTGCCTAAAGACACGAAGGAGATATTTTACCGCGCGGTTCTTGCCTACAGTGAGCAAGTGCATGCGTCCAGCCTCATAGTTAGCCTTAATGAACGTCGTATCCTGATCAGCAGCAGTCACCATAAGTTCACGGGCATCGTCCATAGCTTTGGTCTCCGCCATGATCAATTCGGCTTGTTCCATGTATTGCCTTGCGATTTCCTTTGGATCTTGCTGACCGTAAACTGATGCTGGAACGAATGGCAATAAAACAGCTAAAAAAATCAGTACTCTTGGGATACTGTTCATTTGTTTAAAAAATTTAACAATACATTCAAAAAATGACTAAATGCATCCACAAGGTAGAAAAAACGGCTGATTTGGAAGTATTAAAGTCGATTCATAAGGCACACGATTCTTACATTCTTAGTATTTTGGGCTTCAATCATTACTTTAAGAATGAAGATCGTTAAAGCCGAATTTATTAGCAGCTATGCAGACGTATCCAGGTGCCCGGCGCCCGACAAACCTGAATTTGCCTTCATAGGCAGATCAAATGTCGGCAAGTCTTCATTGATCAACATGCTGACAGGATCAAGAAAACTTGCCAAAACCTCTGTTACACCGGGGAAAACGCAAACAATAAACCATTACCTGATCAACGAATCCTGGTATCTGGTTGATTTGCCTGGCTATGGCTACGCAAACGTCAGCAAAAGTACGCGTGCAGGATTTGGTGCGATGATAGAGAATTATGTTACCAGGAGGGAAAATCTCACCTCGCTTTTTATTCTCATCGACTCCCGTCTGCCGCCGCAGGCCATCGACCTTGATTTCATCGAGTGGGCGGGAAGCAAGGATGTGCCATTGGCTTTGCTGTTTACTAAGATTGATAAGTTGAGCCGCAATGACCTTAACAAAAACCTCAAAGTATATGAGAAAACGTTGCTCTCTCGCTGGGAAGAATTACCTACGGTCATTTTGACTTCATCGGAAAAAAAGAATGGTAAAGAAGAGATACTGGAGTTGATAGATGAGCTTGTTGGGTAAGTATAACGCAAAAAGCTGAACGCAGAACGCTGGCGGGGAGTAGTTTCACTATCATCCTCAAATTGTAAGGTCTTGATGCACTATCGTTGCGCTTTCCGCGTTATGCTTTGTGCTTTTTACTTTGTGCTTTCCACCCTTTTGCCTTAGCTTTGCCGCCCTACAAAACAAGAAATTATGACTTTAGCGGATATTGCGTCGATTAGCGGTAAGGGAGGCCTTTTCAAAGTAGTAGCACCAACTAAATCGGGAGTAATTCTTGAATCACTGGATGATGCAAAGACAAAACTGGTAGCCACAACCTCGCATAAGCTGTCATTGCTGCATGAAATTTCAATTTATACAACAACAAAAGAGGGCACTGTTCCTTTGGAGGATGTTTTGAAAAAAATTCATGCCGACTTTGGTGATGATCCTGGAGTAGATGGAAACTCTGACGGATCGGAATTGAAAGCATTTTTGAAGGCAGTACTTCCTATCTACGATGAGTCGCGCGTTTATGTATCTGATATCAAGAAACTGGTGCGGTGGTATGAAACCATTTTGAAATACGCGCCTGAATTATTGAAGGAGAAAGAAGCGTCAAAAGTAGAATCTGAAGAAAAAGAAAATCCACAATAATTGGATTCCCTCTGACTATTTATCGAAACTCATTGCTTGTTGTACCATTGCTCTTGATCCAACATAAAATGCAGTTCTTTGATGAAGCTCGGTGATCTCTATATCGAGAATTCGCCGCTTTCCATCCGTCGCCATGCCATCCGCTTGTTCAGCAATAAAGGCCAGCGCATTGCATTCATACATCAACCTTAGTTTTCCGTTTGCGTCTTTCTTTGTTGCCGGGTAAATATAGATCCCTCCTTTAAGCATGTTCCGATGAAAATCTGCAACGAGAGACCCGATGTAGCGCGCAGTATATTTTTGGAATTTACAGTATTGAATATAATCGATCACAGGGTTTGAAAAAGATTCTGTCAAACCTTCATTGATAGAATAAATCTTACCCTCTACCGGCATTTTTAGATCCGGATGTGACAGAAAATATTCTCCAAGGGAAGGTTCATACGTAAATCCATTAACACCATGCCCCGTGGTATAAACAAGCATGGTGGAAGATCCATACAACACATAGCCTGCTGCAACCTGCTCAGAACCTTTTTGTAGAATATCGATAGACTGTATCGGTGTTCCTGGTTGAGTCTTTCTCCTGTAAATTGAAAAGATCGTTCCGATAGAAACATTTACATCTATATTGGACGAGCCGTCAAGCGGATCTATCGCGATAACGTATTTACCCTCGTTGTTGAGATCTACAAAGGATTCAGATTCTTCGGAAATGAGTGCGCAAACTTCTCCGCCCTTCGCAAGAGCACGAGTGAACCGTATGTTAGCAAGTACATCCAGTTTTTGCTGGTGATCGCCTGCAAGATTCTGTGTGCCCATCGGACCCATAATATCAATCAATCCGGCTTTGTTCACCTCGCGGTTTACCACCTTCGAAGCTAACGCGATGTCGCGAAGTAATTGTGAAAGTTCACCACTGGCATATTGAAACTGAGTCTGATTATTCTTTATGAAACGATCTAAAGCCGAACCAATCGACTGGGCGATTCTTGACGATTCAATACTTGGCGCATTAGCTTTATTGATTGATCTTTGCATGCCATTAACTTAATACAATTTAATCTTAATGGCCTTAAGTTCAATGTACATCAAGATATTTAAATTCGGAGGAGCATCCCTGAAAGACGCGACAGGTGTAAGAAATGTCGCAAGTATTATTAGTTCACAGCCTGCCCAGAATTTGCTCGTGGTTGTTTCCGCGATGGGAAAGACTACCAACATGCTGGAGGGGATAATAAAACTTTTCAAGACAGGGAAAGACTATAACGTTGGTCTTAATGAACTAAAAAAATACCATCAGGAAATTGTCTCGGCTTTATTCACTAATCCCCAGGATGTCATTGATGAACTTGAACTTCACTTTTCTGATATCCCGAAACAATTGTCATTAACAAGACCATTCGACGAGATGTATGACCAGATTGTTTCAAAAGGTGAAATGATTTCATCGATCATAGTTCACCGCTATTTGATTACAGAAAATATTGCCAGTCACTGGCATGATTCCAGGGAGTCGATTGTCACGGATAATAATTTTCGCGAAGGGAGGGTAGATTGGTCCAAAACTTTACTTGCATGTGCATCATTGAAGCCTATCCTTCGCGACAAAATAATCATTACACAGGGATTCATCGGAAAAACTGAAGACGGACTTACCACTACACTCGGCAGAGAGGGATCTGACTTCTCGGCCGCAATATTCGCTTCCTGCCTCGACGCAAATTCAGTGGTGATCTGGAAAGATGTACCTGGCGTGATGAATGCCGATCCGAAACGGATTGAGAGCGCAACGGTTTTTGAAGAATTACCTTTCAAGGAAGCTGCGGAAATGACTTACTATGGAGCCTCGGTGATCCATCCAAAGACAATCAAACCTCTAGCGACAAAGGGTATTCCATTATACGTGAAAATGTTTTCGGACCCAACTCGACCAGGAACAAAGATTCATGAGTGCAAGGTGGACAAACTTCCTCCGCTTATCGTTTTTAAGGAGCAACAATGTTTGATTTCATGCAAGGTGACCGACTACACTTTTATTTCCGAGCAACAACTCACCACCATCTTTCACGCATTGTCAGAGCTGGATATCCGGCTTAATCTGATGCAAAACTCCGCAATATCGCTATCGATCTGCATAGATTTTCGGGAAGATAAAGTCACAAAACTTATCGAAAGACTCCAACAACACTTCGAAGTTTTCTATAATACAGGACTAACGTTGATCACAATCAAAAACTACGACGAGAAAACTTTTGAAAAATACCGCAAACAAAAGGGTGTTTTGCTGGAGCAATCATCGCGGAGCACGTTGCAGGTGCTTATTAAGTAAGTAGTAAGTAGTAAGTAGTAAGAAGTAAGTGGTAAGTAGTACTTAATAGTCCTTAACCGGAAGAAAGTATTTTTTAGTACTATCACAAACGTGGCACCTGTAGCTTTCCGGAAGCTCTTCAAAGGATACACCAGCGGGGATATTCGAGGCTGGGTCGCCATACTTCTTGTCATAGATGGTTAGACAGTTCGTGCACTGATAGCTGGTAGCCACTCCGTTAGCCTGGAATTCTTTTCGCGGTTCTCCAATATGTTCTTTTTCCGGATTTAATTGACGGAAATAAAGTTTACTCAGTTCGATTAATAAGGATGGTATGAGTTCCTTCTTTACATTTCTCGCGTATAGATGATGGATAATATTATTGGGATTGAAATTCTGAGCGTATAAAATGTTATACCGTTCACCAGGCGAAGTTGCTGTGTCATTGATCTTCTCAATGACGATAGTCGTAAATAAGAAAATATCACGGCTTGTTTTAATGGTGAACGTTAAACCGTGCGTACTTATATCCTGTTGGTCCAGCTCTCTAACCAGAAATTTTTTCAGCTCCAACGCTTCCTTATCGATGACCGGAAGATGCCAGTTTAGTTCCAGAGAAGAATGTCGTTCGTTGATACCAAATTTTCCCATTAGTTTTTCCCACCGGATGCGATCAGAAGCCTTTATTCCTTTTACGATAAAAGCCTTCCAGGGAATAATATTAATCTTGCTGATGTTTGTTTCCTGGCAAAGTTTGCAGGCAGCGGTCATGAAATCAATATCATATTGATTATTTCGCCAGTACAAACCCAACCAGTATTGGTTATTCCGCATGGCATTCAAACCTTCGTAATATGGGAACGGCGCCTCGGGAAATTTGAGTTTTTCGGGAATGGATTTATAGTTGATGCGCACATAATTGTTTTTGAGGATCATGTGCAATTCTTCTGCGGTAAAGGGTAATAGTTCCAGAAATATCTTCTCCAACTCACGGGCAATTTTTGGAATGTCCTGACCATAAATCAGACGTGGCCAGCATTCGATCACCTGACCTTTCCTGGGATCACGTATGAAGAGGTACCAATAATTTTCCTCTTTGGATGCGATAAAATTCAGCTCGCCTGTAAACAATGGGACAAGTCCCTGTACGGGATCCACAATGTTAATCTTAATCCGCGGCATGTATTCAAAGCCGTCGATGATTACGTTGTAGGTATCCTCCTTTACCCAGTTTGTCGTCTCTACTACGTTTACAGCCGCATATGAACTTACTATGTTCTGGTAGATAGATTGGTCGCTCCCCAGCTCGTACTCAATATTGATAGCTCTAAACGCTTTCTGCAGTACAGATTCCTCAACGGCGTTTGACGGAAACATGATATCCTGACGAGATCCAAACAACACATATTTATTCCCCAGCGATTTCGATACATCCATGATCTTAAGCAGGTCAGCTGGTGACAGGAAACCACCCTTTACGAACGCCCGAATGAGATCACTTTTTTTATTCATTTCTTTTTCAAATATACGATAAGCTGGACGCTTAAAGGTGAACGCTCAACGCCCGATCGTGCCACAGGCCGGACTAATACCAGATCGAGAGGATGCAAAATATTTCATTGCTCCTGCTGATACCGTTAAAGCTGAACACTTGATCGTGCCCCATCCGGCGTATTACCAGATCCACAGCATGCAAATTTTTTAGTACTACACTCAAGCGTTTAGCGTTATGCTTTTGGCGTTATGCATTCATTCATGCTTTAACCAAACTACCCTTCAAAATCTGTTGAATTTCCGGTTTACAACTTCCGCAGCCCATACCCGCACCACTGCGTTGACAAAGTGAATTCAACGTGTGGCATCCATCCTCCACAAGCTTTGTCAGATTTCCCTCTCCTACCTGGTTGCAAGAACAAACTAGCTTTCCAAGCACGGGATCGGATTTCTTCCCGGAGCGCAGCAGTTGCATTCGACGTTCGGAAAGCTCGATCTTATCCTCGATCAAAGATTTAAATTCAGCGAATTCACTTTTGTCTCCAATCAAAATTGCTCCAACCAGCCGGTCGTCTTTAATAATACACTTCTTATAATAGCGGAGCGATTTATCAATGAATAAGATTTCATCGTATCCCTGACCGTTGACTGGAACATCCGGAATTCCCAGAGAACATAAATCCAAACCCGATAATTTTAGAATATTCATGGCAACGGCTCCTGTATACAAACTTTGTAAATCACCATGTATAAAATTGGCCAGTACATCCGCCTGCTTCTCGGCTGCCGCGGTAATGCCCATCATCCTACCGCGGTGTTCCGCAATCTCGCCAATAGCAAAGATGTCCGGATCACTCGTCTGCATATAGTCGTTTACCGTGATACCCTGTGCCGACTCAAGCCCTGCCTCAACAGCGAATTCAATATTGGGCCGCGTGCCTACTGCATACACCACAGCGTCCGTCTGTAAAATTTTTCCACTGCGAAGCCTTGCTCTTAATTTTCCTTTTTGGTGTGCAGGCTCGATTGTCTGCACCTGATCATTCATGTAGACCGTAATATTCTTTTCTTCGATAAAATCGATAAGCAGTTCCCCGGCAAGATTATCAATCTGACGTTCCATTAGCCTGCTACCGAGTTGTAAAATTGAAACGTTTATATCGATGTCGCTCAGTGATGCAGCAAGCTCCAATCCAAGAAGGCCCCCACCAATAATCAATACGTGTCCTTTCGGCTCGAGGAAATTTTTAAGCGTATCGGCGTCATGGCGTGTACGCATGGTAAAAATTCCAGGGAGGTTGACAGGTGCGTCTTTTGGAATATGTGCTCTCGTGCCGGTCGCAAGTATCAGTTTATCGTAGTGATGCCGGTTCCTATGCCTATCCACCACATATTTTTCGGCGCGATTAATTTCTACTATTTCAGATTCCAGATGCAGATGCACGTTTAATCGTTCAAATTCGCCGGCCTGAAACTTTTGAAGCTTTTCCCACGAAAGTTTATCGTTAACGTATTCCGGTAAAAGAACCCGGTTATAAAATGGATGCTTTTCTTTTGAAAATACGTGTATCTCATCCGTTGGATTCAAAGATCGATAGCTACAAATGAATCGGAACGACGCTGCGCCCGCCCCGGCTATAATAATTTTTTCCGCGGGTTTAACATATTTTCGCAATTCAACTGCCGAATATTTAAAGTCAGGCTCCTTGGAGATCGGGTCGACGAGCCCGCTGGTAAGATTGTTAGCCCGCGCCCCATCCTGGTTGAGAATCTTTCCCCAGTGCATTGGTAGAAAAATTACACCTCGCTTAATGGAATCAGTAACCTTTGCACAGACCTGTACCTCACCACGACTGTTTTCAACGACAACTACATCGCCATCGGCAATGTTGCGCACCAGGGCATCATCCGGATGAATTTCTACGAAAGGCTTATCGATATGCTGGCGTAACTTGTTAACCTTTCCGGTTTTTGTCATCGTATGCCATTGGTCACGTATGCGACCCGTTGTCAAGATTAATGGAAACCTGTCGGTGGGAGGATCCGAAAGATTTTCGGGACTATCGATCGGAAAAAATGTTGCCTTGCGGGAAGCCGTATAAAATGAAAGGTCCGAAAACAATCGTTTCGTCCCGGGATGATCAGGAGTTGGAACCGGCCACTGGAATGTTCCCTCCTTCTTCAATCGGTCATACGACAGACCACTGATATCAATGTTGGTGTCTTTTGTAAGCCTACAGTGTTCGGCATAAATTTCTTCGGGCGTCTTGTAATCAAAGCCAGAAAAACC
>CAMLER010000058.1 GCA_946478915.1 uncultured Chryseolinea sp. | reverse complement strand
CAATCTTCACGCTGGGCGGTGTTTTGCCCCTTGTTTACATCGTCCTCAAAGCATCTGGAAATCTGAAAAAATACACACCTGCTCCGGCGCCACGGAAAAAATTTGAGATGGAGAAGATCGTTTGATAAACAGACAACTCCGCCGTTAACGTAATTAGTTGCACGAACTGGTCAGCCATCCGAATGTGTGCGCGAGTCCATTGCAGCTACGTCATATGACTTCAGTCATATGACGCCGATTATGAATTGCGGTTTTTTGAATGTTTAAAGACAAATATTTTTATGGCTGCTTCTCCCCACACTTTTCATATACCCGTAATGGGCCTGGCCTATACAATCGATACACCTGTTAAAGTGGCGCGTTTTGGAATCGACTCCGTTATTTCAATTATCGAGGACAAGCTGATTGAATTAATGCGTAAACATTATTACGATCAACTTCAATTGCCCTTTCAACCGATTTCTTCAAAGGAAGATGATTACAGAGCGAAAAGAATAACCGACTATCTCAACCTGATTAACAGAATTATCAAAGACCAAATGGAAGAATTAAAGAATTCTCCATTCGCTGAGGGCTCTGACATCGCCAAATATTTCGAAATGCTTCCCGCAGATAATCTTCTTCACGAGGCTTATCAGAGAATGAAAAATGCGGAGGATGAAGACGAAAGAACGAGAATAGAACACTATCTCCGCGAGCAAATCCAACCCGGACGCATTGACGTCAACATCATGACTAAAGTTGACAAAGAAAATTATGACAAACAGGGAAACATCTTAACTGACTCTTCCGACGCACTGGCGGCGCTTCGTGGATATGCTTTGAGCGATCTTACAAACTCTTCAATTGTTTTCTCTGCAGGTTTAAATCCCCGACTGTTCAATTATTTAGAGAAGTTGTCTGCATTCAACGCAACCGCTTATGGTCAGTTCGATAAAAAGGTAATTATCAAGGTAAGCGATTACAGGTCTGCGCTGATACAGGGAAAATATCTTGCAAAAAAAGGAATATGGGTAAGTGAGTTCAGGATCGAATCGGGGCTCAACTGCGGTGGTCATGCCTTCGCGACTGACGGCAGCCTTTTGGGTCCTATTCTCGACGAATTCAAAACAAAAAAATCTGAGCTCCTGGACTCCTTGCACCAGCTTTACAATCCTGCTATAAAAGCCAAAGGATTTACGGTTTATGTCGAGCCACATCCCATAGACATAACGGTACAAGGCGGTATCGGTACGTATGAAGAGGCTGCTTTCCTTTTTTCACATTATGCAATAAAGAGCGCCGGATGGGGCACGCCCTTTTTATTGTGCCCGGAAGCTACGACTGTGGATGACCATACACTGCAATTGCTAACTGCGGCGAAAGAAAAAGATATTGAGCTTAGCAAAAATTCTCCGCTGGGAATTCGGTTCAACTATTTAAAGGGAACAACTTCGGAAAAAGAAAAACTGGCGCGGATAGCAAGTGGAAAACCAGGTAGCCCCTGCACTGAAAAACATCTGGTGTCCAATACAGAATTTACAAAGGAGCCGATCTGTACAGCATCGAGCGCCTATCAAAAAAGAAAAATTGAACAATTAAAGCAAGCGAATCTCACCGAACATGAGTATGAAAAACAATATCAGGACGTCGTTAGTAAAGAGTGTTTATGTATCGGATTGAGCAACGCTGCCATTTTGAAACATAAGCTTCCACCGATCAAAAGGCTTGAAGCCGTTGCCATTTGTCCCGGACCCAACATTGCATATTTTGATAAAGTTGTGTCTCTGAAAGAAATTACAGATCATATATATGGTCGTACGTCGCTACTAACCAATACAGAACGTCCGCATATGTTCATCAAAGAACTGTTTCTGAATATCAATTACCTGAAAGAGCGGATTGATGAAATAAAAGAAACAAATGACAAAGTAAGAAAAGACCTTGTTACCTTTTGCCATAACCTGCAAAAAGGCATTACTTACTATCAGGATCTCTCCGAAAGCATTGCGCGACAGGCGGGAAATATTTTCAGACAACAGCTTCAACGATGCGAAAAAGAGGTTGAGTCTTTCCTGAAAACGATGGAACTGACGACGGGTCTCGAGGTTTAAAGTTAAAAGTTTGAGGTTTGAGGTTTTGTATTTCAATCGGACTGGTAAGTCATACCTACGAAACGGCACCTCACCGACCAATATCACGATTAAAAAAAACACCCCTGTTAACTTTTCGCTGCCGCGAATGCTCTACTATCAATTTTGCACAGCAAACCATGTTTCGAAGTTCGCACCAGGATTGAGAGTGTAAATAGTCCTTACCGCCGACAGTCATTTTCTCTTCCAGTATGCGTATCTGATCATGTGCATAGCGGAGCCCTTGGTTATTTCTGACGATACCAACATACTTTGTCATCAGATTCTGCAAAGACAATTTTATTTCGTGAAGGGAAAGATCAGGCTCGTCAGTGGGATATTCTAAGATGGACTCTGCAAACTGTTGCGATGAATAGTTTTTTTCGAATAGTTCACCGATGTCAAGGTAACACGCATGGGCGAATACCAGCGCTTCCAGGAGCGAATTGGATGCCAGGCGATTAGCGCCGTGCAATCCGGTGTTTGAACATTCTCCACAAGCATACAGATTTTGAATGGATGTCCTACCATTTACATCTACATCGATCCCTCCACACAAATAATGCGCAGCCGGCGCAACAGGAAGCAAATCGAACCTTAAATCAATTCCTCTGGATAGACAGGTTCTATAAATTGTAGGAAAACATAACTCAACGTTCGCAATATGTGTACAGTCAAGGTAAACAACCTCGGCATCTCCGCTTTGTATTTCACCGGCGATAGCGCGTGATACAATATCTCTGCAGGCAAGTTCACCGTTCGTGTGGTAGCGGAAGAGGAATCTTTCACCTTTGTTGTTTCTCAGATAAGCTCCATGTCCCCTTATAGCCTCCGAGATTAGAAATGCAGGTCCGGCTTTGTCATCCTTTAAAGTTGTGGGGTGGAACTGGATAAACTCCATATTGCTGATACGTGCCCCGGCGCGAAAAGCAATACCAATGCCATCGCCAGTAGCGACCAGAGGATTCGTCGTGGCAGAATAGAGTTGACCCAAACCGCCAGTAGCCATAACGGTGATATGGGCGTGATACATTTCGATTTCATTAGTCTGAAGGTTAAGCACTTTAAGACCGACACACAACTTTTCGTCAATGTTGGAAGTCGATACCCCAACCTGTGTTGTTATAAGATCGAGGGCCAGACGGTACTGTATCAATTCAATGTTAGGAAGTTGCTTTACTTTCACGAGCAGCGCTTTTGAAAGCTGCAACCCGGTGCTATCCTGCCAATGAATCACCCGATGAGCCTGGTGTCCGCCTTCTCTTGACAGACAAAAATCGCCAGTCTGGTCCCGGTCAAACTCAACCCCCATACCGATCAATTCATTCAAACGAGCAGGTGCTTCCCGAACAACTTTGCTTACGATCGCGGCGTCACAGAGTCCATCACCTGCCTCACAAGTATCTTCCTCATGCCGCTCAAAAGAATCTTTTATTTTATCAGAAACCACGGCAATTCCTCCCTGTGCGTACCTGGTATTGGATTCATCAGCGGCATCCTTTGTCAGAATTACAACTTTCCTTTCGGGAAACTGTTGCGCGGCCTTTATTGCAAGTGTGAGGCCGGCAATTCCCGAACCTACAACCAATACGTCAATTGTCGCCATCTCAATTTTTTGAAATCTCCAACATTCGGTGGATGGGATCAAGGGCCTTCATTCGAAGCGCTTCGTCAATCTCGATCTCTGGATGGCCATGTAGCATGCATGAATAAAGTTTCTCAAGCGTATTTTTTTTCATGTACGCGCATTCACTGCAGGCACAAGTATTATCTTCCCTTACCGGCGCGGGTATGATAATCTTACCACCAGCCTCCTTCTTGATCGCGTGCAGAATTCCAGCTTCAGTTGCAACAATAAATTCCTTACCTGCATCCTTTTTGATATAATCAATCATGCCGGTTGTGGAGCCTGTGTAATGCGCCACCTTTATCAAATGCAATTCGGATTCGGGATGTGCAACAATCTTCGCCTCTGGAAATTGGGCGTGCAATGATAGCAGCTTGTCAATTGCGAAAGCTTCATGGACGATACACGAACCATCCCACAGCACTAATTGCCGTCCGGTTTTGGTAATCAAGTATCGTCCCAGGTTTTTATCAGGAGCAAAAATGATCTTTTTATGAAGAGGGATTGAATTGATAATTTTCTCAGCATTCGAAGATGTGCAAATTATGTCGCTCATTGCCTTGATCTCCGACGAACAATTAATATAGGTTACCACCACATGTTCGGGGTGAGAGTCAATAAAAGCTCTGAAGTCAGTCGGTGGACAAGAGTCGGCCAGCGAGCATCCTGCTTCGAAATCAGGGATCAGAACCGTTGCCTCAGGGTTCAGAATTTTTGCCGTCTCTGCCATAAAATGAACGCCGGCAAATGCAATCATTGTTGCCTGTACCGAAGCCGCATATTGCGATAATCCCAAGCTATCGCCGACGTAGTCAGCCAGATCCTGTATTTCAGGAATCTGATAATAATGTGCCAGCAGCAAAATGTTCTTCTCCTTCTTAAGGCGACGTATACCGGAAGTCAACTCACTCACGTTCATCCGGTGGTTCACAGATTAGAACTTGATCTTATGCCCATCCAAAGAGAGTTTCTTTTCTTTCTCCATTTTCTTTACCGTTCTGATTACAGTCTCCACACGGAGACCACTCATATCGGCAAGTTGCTGGCGTGTAAAGGGAATAATGATTTTCCCGCTATTGCCGTTTTTTGATTTGTAATAATTCAGAAGGGATAGTATTCTATGTTCCGGATCGTAACTGGATATTTCTGATAGCACCATCGACTTGTAGCGTAACCGTTGGCACAAAACCTGATCCATTTTTAAGTGAAGTTCAAAATTTTCCTTTAGCATCTGCAGGAAATAGTCTCCTGCAAGTTTCCAAACCTTTGAGTGCACCAGTGCTGCAACACTTCCGGGGTAGGGAAATTTTCCGATGAGGGCGGGCTCCCCGAAACTTTCACCAGGTGTAAAAATCCCCTGGATAAATTCCTGACCATCCTGGTTAGCGCTGTACATTTTCACACTTCCGGCTTCTACCTGATAGTAATCGCGTGCAGGGTCGCCTTCAATAAATAAAATCTCGTCCTTGCGCAAACTGATCAGTTTTGCATGATATTTCTCTAATGTTTTTACCGGAAACACTCTCTTCCTTTTTCGGAGAAAGTTAAGTCGCATTTCTTAGCAAAAAAAATTTTTTCGGTTCATCATACAATCGTGCACGAGCCACCGGCACAAGCAGCTTCGGTTTGTAATTCTGTCAGATCATCAGGCTCAAACACATTTGAAAGATTGAGGTCTCGCAAACTTTTTTCGAGGTCTTCAAAATGATCTTTTCCAATGTCCTCGAAAGGCGCCTGCTTGTAGTTGCCATTGTCGAACGGCAAAACACTGAGTCCATTGTAGGAAGCTTTGTTTTCCCACATCCACTCCCCTACCTTTTCCCAATCACCATCTTTAATGGAAACAGTGGCGGATACGTTGTTGGCATTACTCCCGTTGCGAAAACCATTTCGTACCCACTCCACATTGAATTTTTTTATTCGCTTCAACAAATCCATCACGCTCTCGCTGCGCACTATCGACCCCGTTGGAGCGCGCTGAGGAATCCTGATGATTCCTTGTCTGCTGTTCAACAGGTCCTCTTCGATCAATTCAGGATGATTCTCTTTGAGATATTCATACAGAGCCTCGTTCTTTCCAATACGCACCCGTCTCAAATAGAAATCTCCGTGCCATGCATGAATCCCTGAAGACGTCCCCAACACAATGGAAGATGTGCCCGAAGGTTTGATTGTTGTACATCGCGCTGCAAATTGTATCTCGATTTTACTGGAGACACGCAGGTTGGTTTTTTTTACCACGTCGGCAGCTTCCTTCAAGTCAAGCTGGAATACTTTGCCGCTGGCAATCCCCGTCATGCCAACGCCGATAAGCGCTTCACTTTCAGTCGTTGTTTTCCATACCTCACGCAAATAATGAAAGTTTGTAAAGCCTGCCTGGAGCGTACCAAAAAAAGCGCCGGCTGCTGCGCGCGCATTCAAGTCTTCCTGCGTAACAACGTCCGAAACATTTATCTCGCACAAGTTGCAAAACTGGAACGGTCGTAGGGCAATTTCACAGCAAGGATTCGTTCCCCAATCGGCGTTGTTCGTAAAATAAAAACCAGGCTCACCCGATCCTGATAACTCAATCTTGCTCCACAATTCCAGAAATTGTTCTTTTGAGACAGAATCTCTAGGTAAAACAACCGAATTGTTGGCCCGGCCGCGCTGCTCATTCAGTTCCCACCAATTTCCAAATTTGCATGTAAGCATTTCCTCATCATGAAATGAAAAGAGTGAAATCATCGCCGATCGACGAATCCCCCCGGCCAAGACCGCATTGGCAATGTGACACATGATATCGTGACATTCGAGTGGCGATAACTTTTCGCCTTCCGTTTTGGCGTCAAGTATCGCCGACACGTGTGCAATACAAATTTTCAACGGCTCTGGGCCCGGCGCCTTTCCGCCAGCTGTTACAAGGCGCGCGCCCTTAGGACGAATATCGGAGTAATCGAATTCCGGGATATATTCACTGTATCCAAAATAGCCTTTCATCAAAACCTTGACACAATCTGCCCACCCTTCAAGGCTGTCGCCAACCAGGAATCTTTTTCTTTTATGTCCCTTTATAATCGGGGGAAGGTTTTCTACGTGCTCTGTCTGCACTGAAAACCCAACCCCCGTTCCACCTAACAATAAAAACATTGCTTCCGAAAATGCCCGGACATCATCGACCGGCATATATGCACAATTATAAATGCGACTGTTATTCCGTTCAATTGCAGCACCTGCGAATTGCATTGCGCGCATGGATGGCAACACTTTTTTCTCCAACACGAACTGCATTTGTTCGCCTATTTCCTTTTCCAGCTGAGGATACTTTCCAACCATCATTAAAGCATAACGCTCACAGATCTCCGGCCACAACTCCCTTCGCTGTAACTCCGGGATATACCGCGCATACTTCATGTGAATAATCAGGTCGCTAAGTATCCGTTGATTGAGCTCCATCATTCAAATCATAAAAAGTTAAAATCAAAAAAAAATGTTTAGTGGGCCCGAATGCGATCAGCCTTCTACTGCCTTTTCTTTCATTCGTTCGAATAGAATGTTATTCTCTAGATGAATATGACGCATCAAATCATTGTCAAATTCCTGAAGCCTTTGATAAGTTATTCTGAACGTTGGGCATGCAAAATCCGGCGGTGTGTAATTATTGGTAAGCGTTCTGATATGCTTGACGAGATCTCCTGCAATCGTATGCTCGTGTTCCATTGCCGAGATGGGCGATTGGATAGCACCGGAAAGTGGATGTCCCGCTACCTGTGCTTCTAACCTCTTGATTGCAGGAAACAAAACGAACTCTTCTTTCTTCATATGACTTGTCAGTTCTTCTGCGAGGTCGATAAAATCCTCACGGATTCTGAGAAGTTCAAGACTGTCATTACCATGTGCATCGCAGACTTTATCCAGTAAGAATTTAATCTCCGGAATCGCTTCAGTAACGTAGATGTGATGATTTTGAATGATATAATCAACCAATAGCGATGAGCTCCATTTGTCTGGCCTCAGTGTGTATTCAGCTGAAGTTGATTGAGATATCTCCCGACGAATGGTGTCCGGATCCAGTCCTTTCCGCAGGCAGGCATCCTCAAGCGTCCTGTGCCCTCCACAACAATAGTCAATATTATATTTTTCGAATACCGACAATGCTGAAGGATGGGAAATTGCCAATTCAGCCACGGTTGGACCTGTAGCCTCATCCTTAATTTCAAATATATTCATAGCTTTTTTTATTTTTTTATAAAGCTACTCGGCTCGAAAAATTGCTCATATGATTCAAATCATACATGATGAAAAACAGCTGATAATTGTCAGTTAGGCACTGATAAAAATCAGTTTACCTCCTAAGTCAAGTCATATTTCACTGCTGTGCACCTATCTACTTTTATGCGACAAAAAAAATTTCACCGGATAATGGAATTAGAAAGATTCAGCTATGACAATAAAATTGTCAAGGCATTTATAATCGCTACGGTCGTATTTGGACTCGTGGGTATGTTGGTAGGACTAACGGCTGCACTTCAGTTGGTTTATCCTATTTTTAATTTTGATACGCAGTATACAACCTTTGGCAGAATCCGGCCGCTGCACACCAACGCAATCATTTTTGCCTTTGTGGGAAATGCGATGTTCGCAGGTATCTACTATTCAATGCAACGGTTGCTTAAGACACGTATGTTCAGCGACTTGCTTAGCTGGATACATTTCTGGGGTTGGCAATTGATCATTCTCGCGGCTGCAATATCCCTACCGTTGGGTATGACCACTTCCAAGGAATATGCTGAATTGGAATGGC
Source organism: uncultured Chryseolinea sp. (assembly GCA_946478915.1). The sequence goes on along the minus strand of CAMLER010000058.1, from coordinate 5,097 downwards.
CTATCGATATTGCAATAACAGTCATCTGGGTTGTGTTTGGTTGGAACATGATCGGCACGATCATAAAACGACGCGAACGACACATGTATGTTGCCATTTGGTTTTATATCGCAACGTTCGTCACAGTTGCTGTGTTGCACGTTGTGAACTCATTTGCAATTCCGGTCACTTTTTTCAAAAGTTACTCCTGGTATGCCGGTGTTCAGGATGCGCTGGTGCAATGGTGGTATGGACACAACGCAGTCGCGTTTTTCTTAACAACCCCGTTTCTCGGATTGATGTATTACTTCCTTCCGAAAGCAGCAAACCGTCCTGTATACTCTTATCGACTTTCGATCATTCACTTCTGGTCTTTAATATTCATTTATATCTGGGCTGGTCCACACCACCTTTTATACACGGCTCTTCCCGACTGGGCGCAGTCTTTGGGGGTTGTATTTTCCATTATGCTTATTGCACCTTCCTGGGGTGGGATGCTTAATGGGTTGATGACACTGAGGGGAGCCTGGGATCGTGTTCGCGAAGATCCTGTTTTGAAATTCATGGTTGTAGCTGTGACTGCTTATGGTATGGCTACACTTGAAGGTCCGCTGCTTTCGCTAAAGAATGTAAACGCAATTGCGCACTTTACAGATTGGATAGTAGCTCACGTTCACGTAGGAGGACTGGGTTGGAATGGGTTCATGATATTCGCCGTGTTGTACTGGGCCGTGCCCCGGATGTGGAAGACGAACCTGTATTCAACCAAGCTTGCGAACACACACTTTTGGTTGGGAACGCTCGGAATCATTTTCTATGCCCTACCGATGTATGTTTCCGGTGTAGTACAAAGTCTGATGTGGAAGGAATTCAATCCTGAAGGCTTCCTAGTATATAAGAATTTTCTAGAAACCACCGTACAAATCCTTCCGCTGCATGGATTGCGGGCAATTGGAGGCGCATTCTATCTGACAGGTGCAATCATCATGACCTACAATTTGATTAAAACAGCCTACGCCGGAACTTTTGTGGCAAATGAAGAGGCCGAGGCTGCACCGCTCGTGAAAGAATATACCGCATCAAGAAATGCAGGATGGCACCATCGCGTACTGGAACACAAGCCAGTATTGTTTACTGTACTTACGCTGATCGCGATATTGATTGGAGGAGCGATAGAAATGGTACCAACGTTCCTGATTAAGTCAAACGTACCAACCATTACCAGTGTAAAACCCTATTCACCTTTAGAACTGCATGGCCGTGATATTTACATCCGCGAAGGTTGCGTAAACTGTCATACACAAATGGTGCGACCCTTCCGTTCTGAAACAGAACGTTATGGTGAGTATTCAAAAGCAGGAGAATTTGTTTATGATCACCCTTTCTTATGGGGATCAAAACGCACCGGGCCCGATCTGCATAGGCTGAATGGGAAATACTCCAACAGCTGGCACTTCAATCACATGCTTGCTCCTGATGCCGTCTCAACAGGCTCAATAATGCCCGCTTATCCATGGCTGTTCGAACAGTTGCTCGACCTGGATCAAACTGCAGGCAAGATCACAGCACTGAGAACTATTGGGGTACCATATGCTGAAGACTATGAATATAAGGCAAACGATGACCTTAGAAAGCAGGCGCTTGATATAGCCCAATCGTTAAAGGCCGATGGTATCGAAGTGGTGGAAGACGCTGAAATCATTGCTCTCATTGCTTATCTGCAACGGCTCGGCAAGGACATCAAAGGAGAAAAGATCGCAGACCAAAAATAAATTTCAAGGGATTTAGAAACCGAACACCATGTATAAGAACATCCTTCAAAGTATAGAAAATATCGAGATCTGGCCGGTGATCTCTTTCATCATCTTTTTCGTCTTTTTCCTGGGCCTGCTGTGGTGGGTATTTACGAGGGACAAAGATTTTATTACAAGAATGAAAGAAATGCCGATTCAGGACCCGGACAACAAAGAACAACACACGCCTAACGTGACTAAAGTATGAAAAGGTTATTTCTCAGCGTACTTTGTGTAGGAGCAAGTAGCGCAACATTTTCGCAACAGGCAACAACGTCGTTTTGGGATGATCCCACAGGCCATCCGTTGCTACCCATTTATATCGTAATCGCATTTATTGTCCTGATCGCACTTCTGCTTACAGTTGTCGGCATTTATCTCATTAATGTCCTGAAGATGTTCACGGTTCAGGCCGAAAAAGAAAAGGCTCGTCGACTGGGTAAAGTCTTTTCACCACAACCTTCCTGGTGGTCAAGGGTAACTCAAAAATTAAATGCTTCGGTGCCAGTGTCCGAGGAAAAAGATATTGAGCTTGACCACAGTTATGATGGTATAAAAGAATTGGACAATCACCTCCCTCCCTGGTGGAAATGGTTATTTTACGGAACAATAGCCTGGTCTGTAGTTTATATAGTGCTGTTTCACTTTTCGGAAACCCTTCCACTCTCATTACAGGAATATCAAAACGAGGTAGCTCAGGCAGAAGAACAACAACGAATTCTGAAAGCTTCGCAGCCGGAAACACAAATCGACGAAAATGCCCTGGTGTTCACTAACGATGCTGTTATGGTCGAAAAGGGAAAAACAATTTTCATGAACAACAACTGTGGTTCATGCCATCGCAACGATGGAGGCGGTAATACCATTGGTCCGAACCTTACTGATGATTATTGGATCCACGGTGGTGATGTGAAGAATGTATTCTTAACTATTAAGAATGGCGCTGTCGAAAAGGGAATGCCCGCTTGGGGTAAGTCAATGAAACCGGAGGATGTGCGGGATGTTACATTCTTCGTCATGAGCCTTAGGGGAACGAATCCCGAAAATCCAAAAGGGCCACAAGGTGAACTATTTAAACCAACTATACCCCTGGACTCTGCAAATGCAAGCGCTTCTCTTCAGTGAGATGACCTAAAATTATCGACATGGATGGCGTGGTGAAATTGGACATAAGAAAGCAAAGGTTGTCAAAATCGACGGATAGTCTGATCGATGGGATTTATGATGATGAATTTAGAGACAGCATCGCTACCGTAGATTCAGAAGGTAAACGTCGATGGATCTATCCTAAAAAACCGTCGGGCAAACTTCATAACTGGCGTATAGTCGTCACGATAGTTTTACTATCCTTACTGTTTGCAGGCCCGTTCATTAAAATAAACGGACAGCCGTTGCTGTTAATGAATGTGATTGAGCGAAAGTTCGTGATTTTTGGACAGGTATTCTGGCCGCAGGATTTTGTCTTGTTGGCAATGGTCCTGATCGCATTTTTCGTTTTTGTTATTCTCTTCACAGTGGTTTTCGGAAGGATATGGTGCGGATGGCTCTGTCCACAAACTTTGTTTATGGAAATGGTATTCCGAAAGATCGAATACTGGATTGAGGGCGATGCGTCAGCCCAGCGTAGGCTGGATAAAGCTCCGCTATCGTTCAATAAAATATACAAGAAGACCCTTAAGCATTTTATTTTTATACTGATTTCTCTTCTCATCGCGCATACGCTGATGGCCTATCTGATTGGCATTGAAGAAACTCAAGTCATTGTTTCGCAATCTCCAGGAGAAAATCTCGCTGGATTTATCGGGCTGGTATCCTTCTCCATCATTTTTTATGGTTTGTTTGCAAAATTTCGTGAACAGGCCTGTATCGCAGTTTGTCCTTACGGCAGGTTACAAGGCGTTCTATTGGGAAAAGAATCCATCGTAGTGGCTTACGACTGGATTAGAGGTGAACCTCGCGGCCATCTTAAAAAGAAACAACAACCGGAAGTTAACCTCGGCGATTGTATCGACTGCAAATTGTGCGTCCATGTTTGCCCTACAGGGATTGATATCAGGAATGGTACACAATTGGAATGTGTCAATTGCACTGCCTGTATAGATGCATGCGATGACGTGATGATCAAGATCGGAAAGCCGACGGGTTTGATCCGGTATGCATCCATTAATAGCATAACCAATGGCGTGGTAAAGCTCTTTACACCGCGCGTCATGGGATACTCGTTGGTGCTGATCGCCGTCGTCGGACTGCTTAGCTTCGCCCTTGCAACCCGCACTGATGTTGAGACTACAGTTTTAAAAGTTCCTGGAACATTATATCAAACCGAACCTGGTTTTGTTACAAACTTGTATAACGTAGAGTTCGTCAACAAAACATTTGACGACCTTGAGGTCACCATAAAAGTAGAATCGCCTGAATACGCCAGTATTCAAAAAGCCGACGGGCAATTGATCTCAATTCCTGCGGGCGGGCTCGTTAAAGGCGTATACTTTATCAAGATTCCGGATTCAAAAGTAATCCGCGCGTCAACAACGGTAACGTTAGGCGTTTACAAAAATGAGCATCGATTCGAAACAGTTAAAGTGAAATTCATCGGGCCGGTTTCCCGGGCTTCTGATGCAAAAAAATAAAAACAAAATGATATGAATTGGGGTAAATGGATTGTCGTTTCTTTCGTGCTGTTTGCGGTGTTTATCGGGACGCTCGTGACGGTCTGCATGCGCGCGGATGTCAGTCTGGTATCCAAGGATTATTACCGCGAAGAACTGGAATTTCAAAAACAAATTGCAAGACTGGAGAATACCTCTGCCCTCGCGAGTAAACCTGCCATAGTCGCTAGTGGTGGGGCAATCGAGATTACATTTGATTTTAGCGACTTCGAAAATGGAGAGTTGGTTCTCTTTCGACCTTCAGACGCGGCGTTGGACAAAAAATTTCCAATTGACGCGACAGCAAGTCAACAGCTACAATTTTCCACAGAGGCCATTGATCCAGGCATGTATCGCGCCAGGATGCAATGGACAAAGAAAGGCAAAGAATATTTTTACGAGCAGGTTATCTATCTCTAAATGATTCTGACGGCACTGATCATGGGTTTAGCTGGAAGTTTGCACTGCATAGGTATGTGCAGCCCACTTGCTATGGCGGTGACCAATATGAATGCGAAGGCATTATTGAATCGAACGGTATACAATGCTGGCAGAATCATAGTCTATTCTGTTCTCGGGGCACTCGTCTCATCCATCGGGTACTTTATTCCATTTCTGAAATTTCAAAATCTGATTTCTATTGTTCTGGGGACCTTGTTGCTTATTGTTGGATTTGG
>CAMLER010000057.1 GCA_946478915.1 uncultured Chryseolinea sp. | reverse complement strand
AATTGCAAGCACCCGGCCACCATCTGTCAACACATTGTCATTTTGCTTTTTTGTTCCGGCATGAAAGATAAGTGCGTCCACTTCTTTCTCCAGTCCGCCAATCGATTTACCGGTTTTGTACTCACCAGGATATCCTCCTGATACAAGTGCGACCGTCACCGCGTGATGTTCATCGATTTCAAGACGTTTATTTTTCAGGTCCCCTTTTGCCGCTGCAACCAGCAATTCAACCAAATCACTTTTGATTCGGGGCATAACAGCTTGCGTTTCAGGATCACCCATACGCGCATTGTACTCGATAACGTATGGCTCTCCGCCAACATTCATGATACCGACGAAAATAAAGCCTTTGTAATCAATATTTTCTTCAATCAATCCAAAGATCGTTGGCTTCACAATTGTTTCCTCCACTTTTTTCATGAAGGCTGACGTCGCAAAAGAAACCGGCGACACGGCCCCCATCCCACCGGTATTCAACCCAAGGTCGCCCTCCCCTATTCTTTTATAGTCTTTTGCTTCCGGTAGGAGCACATAATGTTGTCCATCAGTCAACACAAAAACCGACAATTCAATCCCATTCAAAAACTCTTCGATCAAAACCTTTGCGCTGGCCTCGCCGAACTTTTTGTACACCAACATTTCCTTGATTACAGCCTTGGCTTCTCCCTGGCTGAGACTGATGATAACTCCCTTTCCGCCAGCAAGACCATCCGCCTTCAATACTATTGGCGGTTTGCAGGTGGATATATAATCTATTGCTTTGTCCAGTTCCGAAGCCTCGAACGCTTTTGCCTTAGCTGTAGGAATATGGTGCCGAAGCATAAACTGCTTAGAAAAATCCTTGCTGCCCTCTAACTGAGCGCCCGTCTTATTTGGGCCGACCATCAGTATATTTTTCAATGCTGGATCCCGTTCAAAAAAATCGCGGATACCCTTTACAAGTGGCCCTTCCGGCCCAACGACGACCAGGTCTATTTCTTTTTCGACGCAAAATTTACCCAGTGCTGGAAAGTCATCGATACCTATGGGTACATTCTCAGAAATCAGTGAGGTGCCGGCATTTCCCGGAGCGGCGTAAAGCTGCTGACAGAGTGGACTTTGCCGGATTTTCCAGCACAGCGCATGTTCTCTGCCACCGTTACCAATTACCAGAATGTTCATGGGTCTTTTTGGTTAAATCCCAAAGATAAACCGATTTCGGAAAAACGGGGAATAGTTGATCGCATTTGTGCGGCAAGGGTTCCGGGCGCAGAAAGTTTGGATTATCAGGAAGGAATAACTCTCCTAATTAAGGGACAAGTAATAGGCATATAGCTCGGCGAGCGAGCGAACTTCAAACTTCAAACGCTAAAACCCCGAACCTAATTCGCGTATTCCGACATAAACTTAATCCGCATCATCCGCACCTCTTCTTCAGAATATTCCGCCATCGACCCATCTTGCAATGCTAACTCGAGGCTATCCGACTCGGCATTCATAAAATAGTCATGAATATCGTCTTGCTTATGCGGATCCATAACCTGATCTATATAGTAATTCAGATTCAGCTTGGTTCCTGAATAACAAATATTTTCGATCTCCGTAAGAAGTTCCTCAAATGAAAGACGGGCCTTTTCTGCGATTTCCTCCAGGTCAACCTTCCGATCAATTTGCTGAATAATAAGGATCTTGGTCTTGGACTTATTGACGGATGATTTTACGACGACTTCATTCGCGGTTTCTATATCATTCTCGTCGACATAGTTTTCAATCACTTCAAGGAACTTCGCTCCAAACTTGTTGACTTTTCCCATGCCCACACCGTTGACCTGCGCAAGTTCCTCCTTCGTAGTTGGATAGGTCGTGGCCATCTCTTCCAGAGAAGGGTCTTGAAAAATAACGTATGGCGGAAGATTTTTCTCTTTTGCAATCTTCTTGCGAAGTGTCTTTAGGATTTCGAAAAGCTTAACATCGTAGGCACGGGTATTAACGGGACCCTTATCCGCAGATTCCTCCTCTTCATCCAACTCTGTGGTGAAATCGTGATCACGAGCCAAAATAATCTCGTGAGGTTTTCTTAAGAATTCGTCACCTCGTTCGCTTAACTTAAGGTTTCCGATGTTCTCTATATCTTTTTCAAGGTATTGATAGATAAGGGCCTGGCGAATAACAGACTTCCAATAGTCAGCATCCTCGTTGCCCCCCTTCCCGTAAACGTTCAGATCGAAATGGCCATAACTTTTAACATATTCATCCTCAACACCTCGGATAACGTTAACAAGATGGTTCAGACCAAATCTTTCGTTTGTTTGTTTGACGGTCTGAAGCACAAGTGTTACAGCATCGGTTCCATCGAATCGCTCTCTGGGGTGAACGCAGTTATCACACATGCCACAATTATCCTGTTCGAATTCTTCGCCAAAATAATGGAGTAGCTGCCTTCTTCTGCATACGGGCGATTCAGCATAGTACTCCATCTCCTGCAGCAGCGTTCGCGCATTTTCCCGTTCCTGAACTGGTTTATCCTTGTTAAATTTTTCGAGCTTATTTAAATCGTTATGGCTGTAGAACATCAGGCAGTGTCCTTCCAATCCATCGCGTCCTCCGCGACCGGTCTCCTGGTAGTAACCCTCCAACGACTTGGGTACATCGTAGTGAACAACAAATCTTACATCCGGCTTGTCGATACCCATGCCAAATGCTATAGTGGCTACAATAATATCAGTCTCTTCATTAAGAAAATCGTCCTGATTTTTCATGCGGACATCGGGATCCAAACCTGCATGGTATGGTGCAGCTTTAAATCCGTTGACATTCAAGAGCTGCGCAATTTCTTCTACCTTCTTGCGGCTGAGACAATAGATCACGCCAGACTTACCCTTGTTATCTTTTAAGAATTTAATCAGTTGTTTCTTCGTCTCCTTTTTAGGTCTTACCTCATAATAAAGATTCTTGCGATTGAAAGAGGATATAAATACATCAGCCTCCTCCATTTGGAGATTCTTTTGAATATCCTGCTGAACTTTTGGTGTAGCCGTAGCGGTAAGTGCTATTACCGGCATTTCCCCAAGACTGTGAATCATGGTTTTGATTTTCCTGTACTCAGGACGAAAATCATGACCCCACTCAGATATACAATGTGCTTCATCAATAGCAACGAATGAAACGTTCACTTTCTTAAGGAACTCAATCGTCTCCTCTTTATTGAGTGACTCCGGCGCGACGTACAACAATTTAACGTTGCCGTTCATGCAATCCTTTTTTAGTCGGGTAATTTCGCCTTTGCTTAGAGTCGAGTTAAGGAATCGGGCATTAACACCATAAGCATTCATTTGATCAACCTGATTCTTCATGAGAGCGATCAGCGGCGAAATCACGATTGCTAGTCCCGGCCGCATCATGGCGGGCAGTTGATAGCACAGGGATTTGCCTGCACCGGTAGGCATGATTACGAAAGTATTTTTTCCATCCAATAAATTTCGGATGATCAACTCCTGATTACCTCTGAACTGGCTGTAACCAAAAATTTCTTTTAATCTTTCTTTGAGCGTATCTTTCTCTTCGACCAACATCATTTCAATCTGATAAAAACCTAAATTGTATCTTTGTATTTCTCCCAACAAAGTAATTTTGAAAAGGAATTGAATTTAGCAAAAAATATTAAACAAATAGCTCGCGACGTATTAATAAATGAGTCAACGGCAATTCATAATATCACCAATTTTATTGATGACAATTTCGAAGCTTGTGTCAGAGAAATTTATTCTGCAAAAGGTCGTGTTGTCATTACAGGCGTTGGTAAAAGCGCCATTATAGCCAATAAAATCGTTGCCACTCTCAACTCCACCGGTACACCTTCAGTCTTCATGCATGCTGCTGACGCCATCCACGGCGACCTTGGCATGATACAGTCGGAAGACATCGTAATCTGTATTTCAAAAAGTGGAAATACTCCTGAAATTAAAGTATTAATCCCGTTACTCAAACGCAGAGGATCAAAGCTTGTTGCCTTAGTTAGCAACACAAATTCTTATCTTGCAGAGCAAGCCGATTTTATACTAAATGCAACGATTGCAGAAGAAGCTTGCCCACATAATCTTGCGCCAACCACCAGCACTACTGTGCATGTTGCTTTAGGAGACGCGCTTGCCGTGTGCTTGTTGGAGCTTCGTGGATTTACCCGGAACGATTTTGCTGCTTACCACCCTGGGGGATCGTTAGGCAAACAATTATATTTAAAGGTAGCGGACATATATACCCAAAATGAATTACCAATTGTTAATCCCCGGACTCTGCTTAAGGATGTTATAATTGAAATATCTTCCAAACGGCTGGGATGCACAGCCGTTGTTGACGAGAACCAAAATTTGCTCGGCATTATTACAGACGGCGACTTGCGTAGAATGCTTCAAAAGGAAATTAACATTGCCGGAGTAGTCGCGACAGATATTATGACAAGAACTCCAAAAAAAATTAATAAAGATGAATTCGCCGTTGTTGCCTTGCACACAATGCAGGAAAACAATATAACTCAGCTCGTAGTTATGGATGGTTCAAGGATAGCAGGATTCATTCATCTTCATGACCTTCTGAAGGAAGGGATAGTCTGATCATACAATCTATAGAAATTAACAATCGAACACAGAAACTTACAACTCAAACCTAATGAACAAAAATCTTTATGTTGTGCTTATGGCTGGAGGCGTCGGAGTACGCTTTTGGCCCTACAGTCGAAATTCTAAGCCAAAACAATTTTTAGACGTATTAGGTACGGGCAAGACTTTATTACAATCCACGTTCGAAAGGTTCCTACCGATTTGTCCTGTAGAAAATATTCTTGTCGTAACACATGAAGAGCATGCACACCTTGTTCAGCAACAGTTGCCCGGCATCTCGCCGGATCAAATTCTGGCTGAGCCAATGAGAAAAAATACGGCTGCTTGTATAGCATACGCCAATTACAAAGTTTCCCAAAAAAATAAGGATGGCATAATCGTGGTCACACCTTCCGATCACCTTATCATGAAGGAGAACGAGTTTCTTGAAGTGATCAAGAAAGCCGTTGATCAGGCAGCTACACAGGACAAATTGATCACACTTGGAATTGCACCAACGCGTCCTGAAACCGGGTATGGATATATTCAATATCATACGGATAAGACTTTTGCGAAGAGGGTTAAGACTTTTACTGAAAAACCAGAACTGTCGCTCGCCAAGAAATTTCTTGAGAGTGGGGATTTTGTGTGGAACTCCGGTATTTTTATTTGGGGAGTCGAAGCCATTAATGATGCATTTCACCAATACCTTCCCGAAATGTCGGAAGTATTCGACGAAATCAAACCCAAACTAGGAACCCCTGCAGAAAAGGAAGCAATACGGATGGCCTATTCGCAGTGTAAGAGTATCTCCATCGATTATGGGATAATGGAGAAAGCGAAAAATGTATATGTATGCCTTGGCAATTTTACGTGGTCTGATCTTGGATCATGGGCGTCCATTCATGAAATCTCTGCCAAGGACGATAACAATAACGTAATCAGCGCCAACGCTCAAACATATGAAACGCGGAATTGCATCATCAAAGGTTCTGCGGATAAACTTATCGTTGTACAGGGCTTAAATGGATATCTCGTTGGTGAATTTGGCAACGTCTTAATCATATGTGAAAAGGACAAGGAAGAACAATTCCGCAGATTCGTAAGCGACTTGAAAGCAAAGCCTAATGCCGCAGAATTTATCTGATTGTAAAATTGGAAAATTAGAAGATTGGAAGATTGGTTTGGTGGAATTAGCTATAATCTTCTAATCTTCTAATCTTCTAATCTTCTAATTTTCTAATTTTCTAATTTTCCAATTTTCCTAATCCGGCGTGATCCGCTTTTCCCTGTTCGCGATTTCCCAAGCTGTGTAAAATATACATTGAGTACGCTTTCGAAGTAGATCAAACTCTATTTTGTCAACCTCGTCGCTTGGCTTATGGTAATCTTCGTGAATGCCATCAAAATAGAAAATCACCGGTATGTTGTTCTTCGCGAAATTCCAATGGTCTGAACGATAATATAACCTGTCCGGATGATCGACGTCGTTATAGGTGTAATCGAACACAAGGTTTGTATATAGCTTATTCGTTGCTTCACTCACTTCATTCAATTCCTTTGATAGTTTGTCTGCACCTATCACGTAAACATAAGGCGGACTCTCCCGATGTTGAGGATCCCTTCTTCCGATCATGTCGATGTTGAGATTGACTACTGTTTGTTCCAATGGAAAAACAGGCTTCTGGGTATAATATAATGAGCCCAACAAACCTTTCTCTTCGGCCGTAACCAGCATGAATAAAATACTTCTTCTGGGTCCCTTGCCTTCCAGCTTAGCCTGGACAAATGCTTTTGCGATTTGCATGACGGCTACCGTACCAGAACCATCGTCGTCCGCACCATTATGAATGAGATCGCCGGTACCGTGTTCTTTTTTTCCTACGTGATCGTAATGCGCTGTAATAACTAATATTTCATTTTTCTTGTCAGTGCCTTCTAAGAATCCCAGGACATTCTCAGATTTGACGGGCTGGTACCCCTTTGACGTTAGGTATTTGATCTCAACAGGTTTGATTTTCCTGATTGCATTTTTCTTGTAACCATTGTCTTTTATTTTCACAAGTTGCTCCCTCGTCATCCCAAAGAATTTTTCTGTCATTTCAGGGGAGACCAGAAAAACGCCCGGTATAATATTGGAATCCATCGGCTTCTTTAGCGTCAAATCCCTGGATCCCCCAAGCGCTCTCACCTGATTTGAAACCACATTAAATTCGGCCTTGGTTTTCGACTGGCTAACGAAGATCATCTTTGCACCTTGGCTTCGAAGGGAGTTGAGTTTCTCATTATCCGGAAACTCGTCGCCCGTGATCAACAAAATCGCCTTGTCTTTAATCTCAACGTTTTTTAGCGCCTCACCCGATCCGTCGCCAGCGAAAACCAGCTGAGCGGACACCTCACCGGCGCTGTCGTCATTTCCGTAATAGGTCACATCTGAAAAATTATTAAAACGAGCATCGCCGACCTTAACATAACTTTTTCCGGCACTGGTGGTGAACAGCTCTATGTGTTGGTAATAATCTCCAACCACCGGACCCTGAAGCCCCAATTCTTCAAAATATGCCTTTATAAATGCTGCCGCCATTTTTTGACCCCGTTTGCCAGTCTCACGGCCTTCAAGCGCATCAGATGCCAGTATTGATAAATTGTCTTTTAGTTCAGCCTCCGTAATCGTATTACCAAAGGATTGGACCTCAGCATCCTGGGCGAAGCTTATGCTGACAACCAGCCAAGACACAGCCCATAACTTCCATTTACGCATAATCATCACATTAATCCCGCAAGATCAACAGGTTTCCTGAATCGGCAAAGCCAAAATTATTCGGATGAATTTTTATCGGTTTCAACCATCCCATTGTATTAAATGTGTGCGATAGAATTACCTTTGTGTCGCTCTGTTCAGAGCACCAGTTACTCTTCCTTCAGAAAATTGTCTATAGAATGAAAATAGATTCCCAATACACGGAAAATTTTGAATCAAGGCATATCGGGCCGGATTTGCCACAGATCGAAGCCATGCTTAAAACCATTGGTACCGAATCTGTAAACGAGCTCATCGATCAGACAATCCCTTCAAACATTCGTTTGAAAGCACCGCTCAATCTACCTAAACCGAAATCCGAGTACGAATTTTTGCAAGACTTCCGGAAACTGGCGTCTCGCAATAAAGTATACAAGACATATGTCGGAATGGGCTATTACAACACCATTACCCCAGGTGTAATACGACGAAACATTCTGGAGAACCCGGGATGGTATACTGCCTATACACCCTACCAGGCCGAGATTGCCCAGGGAAGACTGGAAGCCCTGATCAATTACCAGACAATGGTTGTCGACCTTACCGGGATGCAAATTGCCAACGCTTCATTGTTGGATGAAGCTACAGCGGCAGCAGAGGCTATGCATCTATTCCTTGCATTTCGAAAAGGTGCAAAAAAGAACGCCTCGAAGTTTTTTGTAGATCAGAATACCTATCCACAGACTATTGACGTGCTGCGAAATAGGTCAACTCCATTGGAAATAAATGTTTCAGTGGGCGAACCAGGTTCCCTTGATCTTTCGGATCCCGATCTTTTTGCCATCTATCTACAGAATCCTGATAACAATGGAGCAATAAGGGACTACTCCACCCTGATTAAGGAGGCACACGCCAACGATGTGTATGTCGTTATGGGTGTCGACCTGATGAGTTTACTGTTGATGAAAACGCCAGGCGAAATGGGTGCTGACGTTGCCGTTGGCTCCAGCCAACGATTCGGCGTACCCATGGGTTTTGGCGGGCCCCACGCCGCTTTCTTCGCCACAAAGGAAGAGTTTAAAAGGCAAGTTCCAGGGAGAATTATTGGAGCATCTATTGACGCGCACGGCAACCACGGTTACCGGATGGCTCTTCAGACGAGGGAGCAGCATATCCGAAGAGAGAAGGCAACATCGAACATTTGTACCGCTCAAGTTTTGCTCTCCGTCATGGCGGGTATGTTCGCCGTCTATCACGGTCCCCAAGGATTGAAGAAAATTGCTGGTCGAATTCACGGATTAACGAAAGGACTCGACCAGGTTCTCAGATCGATGGGAATCAAACAAGTAAATGAAACGTACTTCGATACGTTAAAGGTTGAGGTTCCAGACAAGAAGGTAATAGAGCACGAGGCGCTGAAACACAATTTGAATTTCAGGTATTTCTCCGATAATCATGTAGGAATATCGCTTGATGAAACTACCTCTTCTGATAATGTTAATACAATCATCAGCATATTCGCGGCTGTTCAAAACAAAGTTGTCGACCCGGTCTTTTTTAATGGCAAAGAAATAAACTGGCCACAGGAGCTCATACGACGGTCTGGCTACCTGACGCATCCCGTCTTTAATACTTATCACTCTGAACATGAAATGTTACGCTACCTGAAGCGGCTGGAAAACAAGGATCTCTCCATGGTGCATTCCATGATTCCCCTTGGTTCATGCACGATGAAGCTGAATGCGACCGTGGAAATGATACCCATGACATGGCCTGAGTTCAGAAACATGCATCCTTTCGCGCCATCGGATCAAACCCAGGGATACCAGGAGATGATTCTCTCATTGGAAAACTGGCTAAAAGAAATAACTGGTTTTACGGGTGTTTCGCTTCAACCAAATAGCGGCGCGCAGGGAGAATACGCTGGCCTTCTGGTTATCCGCGCCTATCACCTTGATCACGGAGAAGGCAAGCGCAATATCGCACTGATACCAGCTTCTGCGCATGGCACCAATCCCGCCAGCGCTGTTATGGCGGGTATGCAGGTCGTTGTAATCAAATCCGACAGTGATGGAAAGATCGACGTTCAGGACCTCCGCGCTCAAGCAGAAAAGTACCGAGACACGCTCGCATGTCTGATGGTTACTTATCCATCGACTCATGGAGTCTTTGAAGAATCCATTGTTGAAATTTGCGATACAGTACATGCGAATGGAGGTCTGGTCTACATGGATGGCGCCAACATGAATGCACAGGTGGGCCTTACGTCTCCTGCCGCTATCGGCGCAGATGTTTGCCATTTGAATCTGCATAAGACATTTTGTATTCCGCATGGTGGAGGTGGACCTGGAGTCGGGCCAATATGCTGCAATGATAAACTGAAACCCTATTTACCTGGCCATACCGTTGTGTCGACCGGCGGAGGTAAGGCCATATCCGCGGTCTCTTCTGCTCCTTGGGGAAGCGCGAGTATTCTAACCATCTCCTATGCTTACATTGCTTTAATGGGTGGGCAGGGATTAGCGAATGCTACCAAAATGGCTATAGTCAACGCTAATTATATTAAAGGTCGGCTCGAGGGGCATTACAAAATATTGTACACGGGAAACAACGGTCGATGCGCGCACGAATTGATTGTGGATTGCCGTGATTTCAAAAGGTTCGGTATCGAAGTCGAAGATATTGCAAAGCGATTGATGGATTACGGTTTCCATGCTCCTACGGTTTCATTTCCCGTAGCCGGAACGTTAATGATAGAACCTACAGAGAGCGAATCAAAAGAAGAGATTGACCGGTTTGTGGATGCGCTATTGGAAATTCGCAATGAGATAAGAGAGGTGGAAGCAGGTTCGGCTTCGCGTGAAAACAACGTGTTGAAGAACTCACCGCATACAGCGGCAGTGGTTACTTCGGATGTGTGGGATCGTCCCTACAGTCGTGAAAAAGCTGCGTACCCCTTACCTTTCGTACGGGATTCAAAATTCTGGCCGGCTGTTAGTCGCATCGACAATGCGTATGGCGATAGAAATCTGATGTGTACATGTCTTCCGTTAGATGAATATGCCGCACCTGGTAAGGTTGCTGCGGAATTATAAGGATGGGAGGAATCAGTAATTTACTTCCTCTCTTCTCATCCGTTCTTTTTCCTTTCTTACCAACTCCTCCTGTGTAGCCTGGAGTTCCTCCATATTTTGCCGCATCTCCTCCTCTGTTGCCCGCATCTGTTCTTCGTTTATTTTTGCGTTGTCCAACAAACTCTTCATTTTAAGTGTGTTCTGCGAATTGAGGATTGCAGACGCCAGGAACTCTCCCGCTTTCCTTAGGAATTGCGTTTGATGTTCTTCAAAATCAGAGAATGATGCTAGCTCAACGATCGCCACGGTTTGCACATCATATTTCAAAGGAACGATAACCAGATATCGTGGAGTCGCATCACCTAGACCGGATGTAATCTGCGTATAGCCATTGGGTACATCCCTTAGCCGGGTTATCTCACCTTCGAGAAACGCCTGGCCGATGAGCCCACTCCCAATATCGACTCTTTTTTCAACCCACTTCTTCTTATCAAAAGCATAACATGATGCAAGATTCAGGAAATCACCTTCGTCATTGTTTTCAAGTACAAACAAACTACCTTGCTGGGCATTCAAATATTTTGTGAGAAAGGAAATACATTTGTCGGCCAACACCTGAGATTCGTGCTGGTGGTTTCTTACAATCTCCGAAAACCTGGCAAGACCTTCATTCATCCAATTTCTTTTCTCATCCTCCATCTTCACCAGCTTGAGCTTTTCACGCATATTGAGCAAGTCACCGGCAAGCGTATCCTGGTTTAATTTCAAGTTCTGTTCATTTAACCCAGACCATTCCACAGCATAGTTTCCGTTCGCCAGCGTTTTAATGAAGTCTGATGCTTTTCTGGTATTTTGAATTGAAGTAGCGATGATTTCTTCAGCAGAGGATACCTTATCGGATCCCGGATTGAAAACAAACTTTTTATCATTCTCTTCCACCCTTGCCAATAATTCCTTACGCGCGGTTTTCTCGCGACGGATACGCATCATGATAAAAAACAAAACGGGAACAGTTATTAACACAATCGAAAATTGTAAGATAAGATTGTTTTGAACCGCTCTGTTGTAGCTTGCCAATGCTTCTGTCCGAAGATTATCCTCGAACACAAACAAAGGTTTTGTAAACTGGTCGTATTTAAACCAAACATCGTAGCCTTTGTCTTGCTTCAACATGGCATTGAAAGATTCCATGTCATTCATTCTTGCATTATCCAGCATTTGTGCACTAAACTTAAAATAGTTGTCAACCTCTTTTTCAAGATCATGAAGGCCTTTCATGTTGGCATATTCTTGCTTATTTAGAATCTTTTCGAGATCTCTGAATATTCCTGAATTTTGCCGAATGGCACCGTTGTATGGGTTCAGCATTCCGTCATCCTTCGTAAGTGCAAATCCCCTCACACCAAGATCAAGACCATGCATTGTACTGGTTAAGATTTGTTCAGTCAGAATTTTGACGGATTCCGATTCCTGGAGAAGCTCTGTTGTTCTTTCAATAGTGATATTGTTTCTTATGGTCAACAACATGTTGGATACCAGCGCAACGGCAATCCCAACGACCGCTATGACCAGCCATTTCTCAGCAAAAAACTTTTTCATGGGTTAAATATTTTATTTCGAATTTCCGGGCTCAGAGGAAAGTGCTAGAAGCACCATACTAAGTTAAGACATAATCATCTTAACACCTTTCCGAAAAGGCGGTGGTGAAAGACTATTCACCTCTAAAAAGTTCTTACGTTATATTTCAAACTATTTTGCATAATCCGGCAGATACTTTAGAATCTCGTTGCCGAAAAAATAAAGCGCAGTTGACAGTATAATCGACCAAAATGAGGCGCTTATCAGCATATAAAAAATGATTCGCTCTTTGGGACTGCCAGAACTTACCGCTAACACAGTCCCCCCGATTGGTGTAAGTATTACCGGTGTAAGGGCAGCAACACCGACTAGTCCGTAACGTTTCCAGATTGTAACAAACTTTCTATTGCGCGAAGAAAACCGCTTAGACTTCTTGAAGAATTTGTCGATAACTCTGGCCTTGATCCAGGCACTGAAATACGTGAACAAGATTACAACGGTCATCATACCCGCCACCGTGATCACGATAGTGACTATTAACGGAAACCCGGCAGCATAGCCACCCAGCGGGCCGAAAATAAATTTTAACATGGAGGAGAAATATACCGTCGCCACTTTTAGGACCAACTGCCACATATAAATTTCGTTTCGTGAGTTGATCTACAGTTTCACACCATAACTCAGGTCGCCGGCATCGCCCAGACCCGGAACAATATAGTATTGATGATTCAGATTTTCATCGACAGCACAGGTGTAGATAGAGAAAGGCACGTTGAGATTCGTTCTGACAAATTCAATTCCTTCAGGGGCGGCCACCAGCGCTGCGATATAAATATGTGCAGGAACGCCACGTTTTACGATGGCCTGGACTGTGCGAACAAATGATTTTCCGGTGGCCAGCATCGGGTCGATGATAATTACGTCCTTTCCCTCAATGTCAGGTGTGGCTACGTATTCAAGATGTATAACGATGTCATCAGAACCTTCATCACGATACGCACCGATAAATCCGCATTCAGAGGTATTAAAGAAATCAAGAAAACCATCAAAATAAGGAATCCCCGCACGCATAACAGTTAGCAACACGGGTTGTGTTGCTGGTACCCGAACCAACGACTTACCCAAAGGGGTTTCTATAACATTGTCGCGGAAAGCAAGCTTTTTCGAAATTTCATATGCCATCAATTGGCCCAATCTTTTCATATTACCCCTGAATCGCGAACGATCTCCTTGAACATTTTTATCACGTAACTCGGACAAGAACTGATTTGCTATACTATTTTGCGCGCTGAGGTTAAAAATCATAAGTCATTTTTTTCTAACGAAAATTTAGAATAAAGTTGTGTGAAGAACTAATTAGAAACGGAAATGCGGTACCTGCTTATCAAAATGCTACGACTTAAATTATTCTTCAAATGAATTTGTTAAAGCAGCTTTGTGAAATTCCTGCACCATCGGGCAATGAAAAAGCATTGAAAGATTTTTTGCTGACGTACATCGCTAAAGAAGGCAAATCCTGGAAAGCGAAGCCACAGATTTTTCAAGAAGGGCTGCAGGATTGTTTGGTTCTTAAGTTCGGGAAACCTCGCACGGCGATATTCGCGCACATGGATAGCATTGGATTTACTGTTCGCTACCAAAATCAGTTATTGCCCATCGGAAGTCCTGACGCAGAAATGGGGACTTTGCTCGTGGGTGAAGATAGCCTGGGACCTATCGAGTGCGAACTTGAATTCGACAATGACAGACACGCATTTTAC
>CAMLER010000056.1 GCA_946478915.1 uncultured Chryseolinea sp. | reverse complement strand
CTTCACTTCGGACTTAGAAGCAAGGTTGAAATCTCACAACGAGCTTGCCACTAAAAGGTTGGACAGTAAAATTTCGTCCTTGGATTCTTGTACATACTGAAGTGTTTAACACCAAGGGTGAAGCAATACGGCGTGAAAAGGAATTAAAGTCGGCAACAGGTAGGGAGTTTATCAGGAGAAAAATTTTGAATCAAATTTACTGAGCAGTTGGTAGCTCGTTGGGCTCATATCCGCCAGCTGGCGGACACAGGTTCGAGTCCTGTCCCGTTACAAATGAAGACGATCAAGAGATCGATTTCGCCGTTCACTTCGGACTTAGAAGCCAGAGTAATTTGTAAAATTAGCCAACGGCCGCATTCGCTCACAAACCCCCTGCGAATGCCTGTCCTCACGAAAATTCATGGATTTTGTGACCAATTACAGGCATTTTTCACAAAAATGTGTAATTTTTGTGACAATGGATACCCGAAGTTTTTCCGTAAAAGACAAGGTCGTTAACAGAAGCCAACTGCCGGAAGCTGCCAAGAAGCACAATAAGTTTCTCAAAAGAGTTGGGTCTACGCCAATATAGGAGATTACAATATGCCTATTGACACTGGAGATCTTTCGGATAAAACATACCACGCGATACTTTCTGAGGCGGAGAAGTTCCATCATGACCTTACGTTGCAGTTCGGTCTATTGAGCGATGAGTGTGATGATGAAGCTATGTTCATAACGAAGTCCGAAGAACTCGTGCGCGAAATGATGACTTATGATGAATCTGAGATGGATGATATTTTCTTTGAAGATCCTCCATCTCGAACAGCATTTCGTAATGCACTCAAGAGAATTTTAGAGGGTATTTCAAAGTTACAAAAGTGATTTAGATGTCTGAAGAAATAGATCACACGCAAGCCATCATGCGAAAGAAGCGATGGGGTGGTTCGGACCGGTGTTATCATTCGACTTAACAACAAAACTGCTTCCGTTAAGACGGGAGGTTAGAACGGTGACTTTTAATGCCGTTCTCGTATTCACGACATCGTCGAAAATCAGTAGCTTATCGAATAGTCCTGCGTCCCAATCGTTACCCATGAAAAAGAATCTAATGTTTTTGCTTTTAGCATTAATCGCAACCAACTGTAGCGATAACGAACCTGAAGTTGAATCGAAGGGTACTTGGAAACAACTCAACGATTTTCCGGCTGAAGGCAGAAACGCAAGCGTTGCGTTTTCTTTGGGTGGAAAAGGATATTGGGGATTTGGTTCAAATACCTCCGCAAGTTTCCTCAGAGAAATATGGAGCTACGAACCGTCAACGGATTCTTGGACGCAGAAGAATGATTTTCCTTTTGACCTTCCTGCAGAAGCCGCCGTCACCGCCAATGGCAAAGGTTATGTGATTACATACTCGGGCAGCCTCTATCAGTACACTCCCGGCACCGATATATGGGAGTATTCGACGTCCTGTCCGGTACCAGGCGTTAACATAGTAGCATTTGCATTGGGATCTGACATCTTCGTTCTCAAAGGTGGAGCAAAAGATTTCTGGAAGTATAGTCCTTCGCAAGAGGAATGGACACAGCAAAAGGATTTTCCCGGAGAGGGGCGACTGGATGCAGTCTCGTTCGTCGTGGGCGATAAAGGTTATATCGGATTAGGATTTAGCGGGCCGGGTGCACCTCCAATTCTTAAGGATTTATATCGTTATGATGCAGTGTCAAATGATTGGGAGCAAATTGCTGACTTTCCAACTAATAAGGCCATCGTCGGAATAGTTTTCTCCAACAACATGAAGGCTTATGTCGGGGTGCCCACTAACGATTCGTCGCATAAAGGACAAGTATTTGAATATAATGCCTCCTCCAATTCATGGAGAGAAGTAAAAGAATTTCCAAGCAGCAACTCACTTGAAACAAGGTCATTCTTTATAAATGACCGAATGTTTGTAGTCGGTGGTTGGTGGTCTGAAATCAGTTCCCAGGTATGGGAATTCATACCATAGGCCGCGAAAGGCAATACTGCAGCTTCGCCAGTTTTCGTTTCAGTGCCTGCGCTATCCAGGCTTTTCGACGACTGGTAGGGGCATAAAACCTCCCTTTTAAGCCAGAATAAGCGTTTTTAGAAATCTTTTAAAAAATTTTCCCAATTATGTAGCCAAATAGCTACAAATACGTTTATATTTGTAGCCAGATAGCTACATATAAGATGAAACTCCGACGAGACCCATTTCAAGCGATCGCCGACCCTACAAGGAGAGCGATACTGATGCTGCTAGCCGCGCACAGCATGACCGCCGGCGCTATAGCGGAAAAATTCGATGTGGCCAGGCCAACCATTTCGAAGCACATGCAGATTTTAAATGAATGTGAACTGATCACGTCCACTCAAAAAGGACGGGAGATCCACTACGAAATCAAAGTAGACAAGATGAAAGAAATAGACAATTGGTTAACTCAGTTCAGGAAGATCTGGGAGAACCGTTACAACCAACTCGATGATTTATTATCCACGCTAAACAACGACTAACATGAAAAACACATTGCAATTTGATTTCATTGCTGACAAGCAAAAAAACACAATTACTATAAAGAGAGAATTTGCAGCGAAACGTCAGCTCGTGTGGGACTGCCATACAAAAAGCGAACTGCTCAACAAATGGTTTGCACCAAAGCCGTTTACGACCAAGACGAAATCAATGGAATTCAGAGAAGGCGGACATTGGATCTATGCCATGATCGATCCTGAGGGAAAAGAGTATTGGGGACGTACAGAGTATGTCAAGATCAATCCCATCGACTACTATCAAACAAAGGATGCTTTTGCAGATGAAAACGGGAATATCAACCCCGAGCTGCCTACGGCACGATGGGATGTGACCTTTTCGGATTTAGATAGCCATACCGTTGTTCAGACTGTCGTCACCTACCATTCTCTCCAGGAGTTGGAAACGGTATTGAACATGGGCATGAAAGAAGGTCTGACGTCCACACTTGAAAAGCTTGATGAACTTTTGCTCACTTTAAATCCTTAACCCATGAGAACAGCTAGAATAATCTTTTGGACCTCTACGGGATTCCTCTTTCTTTTCGAAGGAGTGATGCCCCTTATGACATTGTTCGTCGCTCCCATGCTCGCTACAGCGGGAACAGAATATCTTCAATTCCCCGCCTACTTTGCATATATCCTGATTGCTTTCAAAATAATGGGATCAATCTTATTGATCATTCCCGGACTACCTCGAAACATAAAGGAATGGACTTACGCAGGATTTGCCTTTAATTTCATCTGCGCAAGCGCGAGCCACTTCGTAATAGACGGTTTTGTGTTAGCAACCTTTTTCCCGCTATTTATTCTGGCAATAGCTGTTGTTTCATACATCACCTATTTTAAAGTCTATGGTAAAGACAGACTTCAGCTCAATAGACGAGTATCACAAAACGCTTTCGCCTGAACTCGCACAACTCATGCAGCATTTCGAAAAGGAAAAATTGATCTAATTGAACAACGCCGGGATACTATTCCGGCGTTTTTATCATTATCTCCTGTAAAAAAATTAACTCTTATTTCTTAAGCATTCCTATGGCGGGCCAGAAGTTTCAAATCCATGTTCCTTTCTCATTACCTCCCGCTGCTCATCCGTCATATTTTTTGCAACTCCCTGGCTCAATTTCGTAAAATATTCTTCCATCCTCCCAGCTGGATAAAATCCGATCAAAAGCCGCCCTAGACCGGTTCCAACCTTTGAAGAAGTATGCGGAACCATCCGCGGCCCATTCTCTTGACACAAATAAGTGAACATCTGCTAGATTTCAGAGATGATCTGTTCGGAGAAAACAACTGATCCCCCCTTCCATTAGAATCAAGACATCGCTGTCCCTTATCCCTAAGTGCACTATCTTTAATCTGTATTATGACAGATTACGTTCAACCATGAAAAATCTTATTAGCACTTCCGCGGTTATACTGATTTTCACCTTACAAGGGTTGTCCCAAAAAGTGCCAGACGTAGATGTGTTTACCGTTAAAAAAGGAAAAACCTTCGGACCAACGATTACTTCCATGTTAAGGCATCAAACCGAAACAGCATGGAAACAAGATGAATTGCGGCAGGAAACATTTAAAAAAATAAAAACGCAGCAAGAGCTCCAGGCTTTGCAGCTCACGACAAAAGAAAAGTTCCTCAGCATGATCGGTGGGTTGCCCGAAGAAAAAACGCCTCTCGACGCAAAAGTTCTTGCAAAAATTCAAATGGACAGTTTCCATATTGAGAAACTGGTGTTTCAAAGCCTGCCTGGTTTTTATGTAACGGCATTGGTATACGTACCCGAGAATGGATCTGCAAAACATCCTGCTGTGCTAGTGGCATGCGGTCACTCGCCAATTGCAAAAATTCATTATCAGCAGTTATGTCAGCGGCTTGTTAAGCGAGGCTATCTCGTGATCTGCTGGGACCCTGTGGGCCAGGGTGAGCGAAGTCAGTTTTGGGATGCGACAAACAACCAAAGTCGATACAACATGGTCTGTGGTGAACACGCTATCCTTGGAAATCTTGCTTACCTCGCTGGCGCCAATTTAGCACGGTGGCAAATTTGGGATGGAATACGCGCCGTCGACTATTTGCTTACGCGTTCTGATGTCGATCCCAACCGCCTATCGATAACGGGAACAAGCGGTGGCGGACTTCAGGCAACCTATATTGGTGCGTTAGACGAAAGGATCAAAGTAGTAATGCCTTCCTGTTACATCAGCGCACAGCCTATGCGCGCCTATAACCGGATCTTTGCTGATCCCGACAGCGATCCTGAACAAGATCTGGATGGGATGATTTCGGAAGGTGTTGATCATCCCGGACTGCTCTTGCTGATGTATCCGCGTCCTATATTTATTGCTGCGGCTGTTCTTGATTTTTTCCCTATCGAAGGAACACGAAAAACTTTCCGCGAAATTTCTGACCTGTATAATCGCTTTCAACTCAAAGATCGCGTCGACATGATTGAAGGGTATCACAAACATCAATTCTCAATCGAAAATCAGGAGGCAGCAATCAACTTTCTGGACAGGTTCAACAACATGCCCAGGAACGACAATTTCCCCGGTGTAAAAGATTTGGATAAGGAAGCGCTGTTATGCACAAAATCGGGGCAGGTGCTGCTGGAGTATTCTGATGCGAAAAATCTAACTGATTTGATTAAAGAACATTTTGTCAAGGAAAAGAACAAGCAAGTTCCCTCTGTCCAATCGCGATACTATGACAAAAGTTATCCAGGTATCAAGACCTGGGAGGTTTCAGAATTTACTGGTCGGAACGACGGAGCCATTTACTGGCAAAAAACGAATCATTATACATTCGAAAAAATACAAATCGATCATTATCTCATTCATCACTCGAGAAATTATCAAATCCCTCTGCTCCACTTTTACTCCAGTAAAAATACCAATGGTAAAACCGTTCTTTGGATAAATTTAGAAGGCAAGGCAAGTCAAAGAAACTGGGACCAAATTTCGCAACTGATAAAAGAAGGGAACAATGTGATCTCCTTTGATTTTCGCGGAACGGGTGAAGATCGAATGAATTTTGAAGCGACGCCTGCGGACGATTTAACGTTCGCGAAAATGGATTCGACCAAGGTATATTTTAATTCACTATCAGGCGTATTTTCAAACTATGTCTACAACGCCCTGCTTACTGGACGGCCATACTACCTTCAAATGATAGAGGATACCGAAATTGTAATTCGCTTCGCGCAATCACATTTAAGATCTAAAACTATAGAAGTCAGCGCCACTCCCGACGCGAAGATGCTTGCGCGCGACGTCGTGGAGACCCTTCCCGGTATTAAACAGAAAAGTGAAAACAACACCACAGGGTTTACATGGTCGCAAATAGTTGCCGAGGAACGCGAACTCTGGCCAATACATTACTTATTGCCTGGTGGAGCTTTTATCAGATGACTTTGCCTATTCAGGCTGGGGTATTGGGAAAGGGGAATAAGGAATAAGGATAAATATAAATATAAATATAAATCAAAGACGCAAGTGGAAGGTTGCTAGCGCGAGATTACATCCAGTTTGGACGAAATGAGTTGTACCACAGCATCCGTCGCTTTCGGAAAAACTTTTCGAAGGTCAATCTCTTCATTGTCACTAAGAATGCGCTGAAGGGATTTCATAAAAATATTTTTTGTTTCGGTGGCCAAATTGATCTTGGATATACCACGCGCAACTGCATCCCTTAATTGATCGTCAGGGATCCCTGAGCTTCCATGAAGAACCAAAGCTACAGGCGTGGCTTCATGGATCCGTGAAAGCAGTTCAAGCTGAAGCTTAGGTGGCTCCTTGTAAAAACCATGGGCTGATCCGATCGCAACGGCAAGTGCGTGTATGCCTGTTGCGTCAGCAAACCGTTTTGCATCTTGTGGCTGCGTGTAGATTCCCGTAGTTTGATGTTGCCCGAGTTTAGCAACATAGCCCAACTCAGCTTCAACATTTGCGTCATACCTTTCGGCGATCTTTACAACTTCAGAAGTTATTTTCACATTTTCATCAAAAGATTTATCGCTGGCATCGATCATAACAGAATCAAATCCGGCGTCAAGGCAACGGTGCGCCATCTCCGAAGAGCTCCCATGATCAAGATGCAACCATCCCTCTATACCAAAACTTTTTAGCGCCGCACGTGCCAGGTTAGCTGCGATTTCCAGTCCAAGATATTGAATAGAGCTTTCCGATAGTTGAAGAATAATAGATTGATCTCTTTTTTTGGCAGCCTGCAGAATCCCCGACAAAGTCTCGAAATTATAAAAATTCGTTGCCAGGAGAGCCTTACCATTTTCTGAATATTTTGATAATTTTTCCTGTAAACGCATGATTAAAAAATATAGTTAAAAGTCGTCAGTGCAATTTTTTTTACTGTATTGATATCTTTGAATGCTTCCGTGCCTCCTGCACGCGTAGTATTTATGGCACCTATTAATGCAGCGAATTCCACGCACTCGGGTAAGGGCCGTTGTTGAACGAACTTGTGAATAAACCCGGCATCAAAACTATCACCGGCTCCAATGCTGTCTACAACATCTTTATTGAGAAATGCGCGTTGATAATAAAATTCGTTTCCGTCCCAAAAGCAGGCACCTTCATTTCCCATTTTAACAACCACCAGATTCGCGGTATTCAAAGATTGCACCGCGACCTCGATGTCTTTGATCTTTGTAATAGCTTCAAGCTCATTCTTGTTAGGCATGAATACATCCACATAAGGAAGCAACGCCTTAAAATCGATATCCCATTTTTCTTTCGGATCCCATTGTGGATCAAGTGAAGTAGTTAGGCCAAGTGATTTTGCCTTCGCATACAATTTTATGATGTCGGTCTTGAGTTTTGGCTGTAGAAAAACTGAACTTACATGAAGATGCTTGCATTGAGACAAGGTCTGTTCAGGTATATCATCGAAACCGAAAAACGACATTGCGCCCTGGTGTGTCACCATTGCGCGCTCTTCTCCAAAATTAAGAACAATGGTAGCGCCTGTTGCAACTTCTGAAGACTGAACAACTTGTGATGTCTCAACTCCTCGCGATTCAAGGCTCCTAATAACATGATCACCAAAATCATCCCTGCCCAGTTTACCGCAGAAGGATGTTCGCGACCCCAACGTGCTCAAATTGCATGCAAAAATTGCCGAACTGCTACCCGTCGTCAAGGTCATATTATCGGCCAATACTTCTTTGCCGATAGCAGGAAACTTTTCAATTTGGTTAAGAATCAAATCCACGTTAAGCTCTCCGACTACAATGACATCAAAAATTTTTTCGGTTGCGTTATTAATCATGGATCGGATATATATCAACTTTAATCTCTTTCTACTTTGTCCTTTTTGTTTAGGTTTTTGAAAAAGGGGTATAAGGAATAGGAATAAGGAATACGGGTATTGCAAAGTGCGCGCCTATTTCCCCTTCTCTACTCCTCCTCTAAAAATTGCAGGCATGACGAAAATATCCGTCCTGTCCTTTCGACTGAATTTAATGGATCCAAATGCTATTTCCTCTTAAGGTCATAGATCTGCACACCCTCAACAACCCTTGTGATTGCCCCGGAGAATGATGGAGAATCGGGTCGAAGTCCTACTTGTAAGGATTTAAAAAATCCCAGAATTTGTGCAGGTATCACACTGTAAACAGTCAAAAATTCTTCGCGTATAGCTGATCCGTTCTCTGAAAAATGTAGCTTATGGTCCAGGTTGATACCTGGGAGTTTAGACTCCATGATTCCAATTTCAAGCAAGGGCCTGTTTCCCTTTTTCATTGACTCGACAAGATCTTTTTCGTACTTCAGCGTATACTCATCATTGGAAAAAATATAAACAACTAACGTAGACTCGTTAATGACAGCCTTAGGTCCGTGTCTAAACCCAAGAAAAGAATCGCTTTTGCAAATTATCTTCCCATCTGTAAGTTCCTGTAATTTTAGATGAGATTCGGTAGCGGTTCCAAAAAGAGGACCCGACCCCAGGAATACGGCGCGCGAAAAATCTTTTTCTGCTATTTGCTTCAGTTCTTCCGCATAATAAGCGATAGCTTTTTCACCGTATTTCACAAGCGTACGGATTGTACTCTCGAGGTTCTCAATCTGATCCAGCTGAGCCATCAGTAATCCCGCTAATAGCATACCGGAGTAGCTACTGGTCATAGCCAGGCTCTTGTCATTTGCTTCCTGGGGAAGAGAAAATACATATTTATTTTTAGAGGGGTATTCGGCAAGCTTTCCTTCAGGGTTGCAGATAACTATCAGGTGATAGCATGTCTGGCAAATCTTATCCGCTAAAGCGACTGCTGCTTCACTCTCCGGGCTGTTACCAGAACGCGCGAACGATACCACCAGGGTAGGAGTATTTTCAAATAAATAATCCTGCGGGTGTGAGACCAGGTCTGTCGTGGATATGGCTTCAGCAATGAGTCCTGTGCTCCGCTGAAAAATCCCCCGCAATGACAATCCTATGAATGCACTGGTGCCAGCACCTATCAAAATGATACGTTTAGAATTACGCAATGCATCATCGAGAAACTGCTCGAGTTTAGGCTGCTGTACAAGCAAGTTGTCATAAATTTTCTGCCAGAGCGGAGGTTGCTGACAAATTTCAATGGCGGTGTGCAATGCGCCCTTTTCAATCAACAGCGACTCATCCAATCCAAGATATTTCATAGACCTGTTCATCAATGGGCTAAGGCCATCCTAACGCCTCAAAAGTACATAAAAAATGTAATTTACTTTCGTTACGTTACTTTTATTATTATTTTACCTTTCTTTTTGTTTATTGTAAGGACGTACCCGGGAGCCTTTCTTTTTATTATGGGATAAGGATAATTTGATTCTCCTATCCGATTTATACTTTCTTTACCTTTTGTTAACTAGCGCAATAAAATCTTAATACCATGCCCCGTAGCACACATGAGTCAACTGTTAGCAGGCGTAAGGAGATACTTCGGTTGCTTTCTGAGTCGGGGCAGGTGTTGGTTGATACGCTCAGCAAGGAATTTGACGTTAGCGAAGTAACAATCCGAAATGACCTCGATCAGCTGGAAAAGAAAAATATGCTTATCCGTGCAAGAGGAGGAGCAATAAAACTTGAGACGGGTGTCGGTCTGGATCAGCGCCTGGCTGACAAGAACAAGATTAACTATCATGAAAAGGCGAAGATTGGAAAAAAGGCCGCACAATTAGTGAACGAAGCCGATACGATCATTATCGACTCGGGTTCGACTACTGCTGAAATGGTAAGGAACTTACCTGAATTCCAAGATCTTACAGTCATTACAAACGCTTTGAATATTGCGAACCAGCTGATGGTTCGACCACATATCAACATGATCATACCTGGTGGCTATCTTCGTAAAAATATGCTATCGTTAGTGGGTCCCCAGGCGGAAAAAAGTCTACGAAATTTTAATGTGGATAAGGCTTTTCTGGGCGTCGATGGCTTCGACACCCGCAATGGGATTTTTACTCCAAACGTTGAGGAGGCACGGCTTAATGAGATCATGATTGAAATTTCAAAAGAAGTAATCCTCTTGGCCGACTCATCAAAATTCAAAAAGAGAAGTTTTGCCTTTATTTGCCCAATCAGCAAGATCAATAAGGTTATCACCGACGATAAAATCTCTGAAGATGACAAAAAACGTCTGCTTGATGCCGGGATCGAATTGATCATAGCCTAGGACTGCCGGCCCCTCCGTCCACGAACATTTCCTTAAGAACCACTGATTTCTTTCGTAACCTTATTTTTTTATTAAAAATATCTTTCGAAATATAAATTGTAACTAACAATAATATTTATATTTGTTTAGGTAACGAAACGAAATATAAACTATGCTCTTTTCATTGTTTAGCCATATAAACTGAGCACAATGGTTTCGAAAAATATTTAAATGCCCCGCTATGGAAACTTGGAATGAAAGCCTTGCTTATAATGTACGAAACGATTCAACTGTTTGGAGTATGTTTAAAAAGGGTGATCATAAGGCATTCGCCACGCTATATCAACGGCATTTTAAAATGTTATTCCAATACGGTATCAAACTTGCCGGAGACACCGACCTTGTCAAGGATTGCATACATGATGTTTTCGTGGATCTATGGAGAAAGAAAGAAAATCTTGCCCATCCAAAGTCTGTTAAAGCCTATCTGCTAAGCGCTGTACAACACAAGATGATACGCCAGCTCAGCCGCGCGCGATCGAGGCAAAATGAGTTGACAAAAATGGAAATGCCGGTCAGGGTTGAATGTAAAGAACAGGAACTGATCGAAGACCAAATTCAAGTAGAACAAAGCTATATCGTGAACAGAGCTTTGCGCGTGCTTACCAAGAGACAACAAGAGGCGGTTTATCTAAAGTTCTATTGTAATCTTAGCTATAAGGAAGTTGCAGAAACCATGTCCATCGGTGTAGAGTCAATCTACAACCTGATCTCCCGGGCAATCGATGATCTCGAGCTTGAATTAAACAAGGTATCGGTACAAAAGCTTTGATTAGCTTTCCTGCCTTGGTCAAGAAAAGTTCATGGCAATATTGCAATGTTCTTCTTCGTGACGCATAGCCAATCCGATGTAAGCGTTGAACACGTCACAATTTCAAGATCTGTTGCATAATATTGATCCTCAGATTTGAACCCAGCTCATCTGAAATTGCATCGAGGGTCGCCTGATCCTTTTCCGCAGCGGCAATCACCCACTGCTGTATCGGGCGAACAGATGAAGAAGAGTTTTTTATTTTTTTTAAAAATGCATCAGCTTTTTCTTTATCCCCCGATTTTTGGTGAATCAAAAACGGTAAAATATTATTGAGGGATGGGCGGTCCAATGTTTCTGCTGTGGCGGCAAGAATTTTATCGTAAGATTTACCTGCATCACCGCTTCTGCCCAGCTTCTCCAGGCAATATGCAGCAAGATAATCCTGGATTCTTTCATCAACATCATAGGGTTTTCCTACGCCAAGATTTTCCGGCCATTCTCTGGACTCCTCAATTTTTGACAATGCATTTTTGTATTGTTTATTTCTGATGAGCTTAAGCGCCGACAACAGAGTTGCCTGTTCATAAACATCCCGCCCATCGCTGGATCCTTCGAAAGGCAAAATATACAGCTTCTTTAAAATGCTAATCGATGCATCGTACTGTCCGTTGTTGAGCAGGGCCTTGGCATATCCAAAGCCAAGGGTATAATCGCCTTTAAACTTCCTAAATGCCTGGTTAGCTAGAGCCAATTGCTGTTTGAAATCACCCTTGTTTTCAAAATAGTCTATAAGGTAATTCCATGTTCGCCATTCTTCTGGTGCCAAGCGGTGAGCGGTATTGAGGTCAGCAAGAACATCGCCGTTGTTCTTAACGATATTCGCCCTTGTCAAATAAAACGGAGCGTAATCGGATTCCTGACCACAAGCCAACAGCATCTTTGCAGCTTCTTCATTCCTTTGTACTGCATGATAATTCAGTCCCAGAAAATATTTGAATTTCCAATTGCTATTTTTTGCTGCAGCCCATTCGAGCGCTTGAAGGCTTTCGGTCCTGTACGGAAAAACAAATGCGGGAGATTCCATTGCTATTTGGTCAAGACGAGCAACATCCTTCTTCAGATACGCATCCCAGATCTTGATCAGCAAATGCTGAGGTGCCCGGGCAAGCAACTCCGTCGCGTCCTGGTCCAGACCAAGAGACAGATATTCTAACGCCATCTCGAGATAGATTTGGTAAGGAAATTCGCTTGTCACGAGTTTTTGAAAAGTCTGGAAATCACCTGATGATCTGGTCACAAGATATTTTTCGTATTGAGCGAAGTGATTCAGCGGATCGTATTGCAATGTCTGGCGCAACACTTCATCAGCCTTATCCTTCTGATCGAGTTTTCGATAGATGACAGCCAGGTTGTGCAGAGCATTGAAATTATATTTATTGAAACTTAAAGACTGCTCAGCATAGTGCTCTGCCAAAGGAAAATCGCTTTCCTGAATTTTAATAGCCGACATATGTGCATAAGCGGCGGAACGGAACTCCATCGCACGTGCCGCCCAACCAAATGCTTCAATGGCGTTTATTAAATCACCTTTGCCCTTGTAAGCAATTCCTGCCAGGTAATTTGCTTTGGGATGGTAAGTGTCGTGACGCAAAACTTTGTTCAGACGCCACAATGATGAGTCAAATTCTCCACTGCGGTAATGCAATTCGGCTAGATCCGTAAGTGCACCAAAATGCAATGAGTCAAGTTTAAGGCATTCCCGGAATATCCGTAGTGCCTGATCATATTCTCTGTACTCCTTATGCTCTACACCTTCTCTGTATAACGCGTCCTGTGTTAATTTTTTTGGAACGGGAAAGGATACAAACGGCCGTTTCAAGACATTCTTTTTCCCGCGCTCATACCTGAGACCCATTTCCTTTACCGATACTTCATAAGGTAACTTTTCGTCTAATTGTACCGATGTGGCATACACATCCATCGGTTTTAACTTAACTTTTTCCGTATGCACGACTTTACCGTTCGATTTGACTTCAACGGTTGCATCATTGGATGCAAGAGCATTTACACCAATACTCAGTTTACCATTTTCATGCGTTACACCGAGAATCCCGGAACGCGAAACTTCTGTGATAGCACCAATCTCCTTAACAGGGAACCAGATCTCCGACCACCGATCGGTGATGCCAGGAGAAAAAGGGACTTGCGTGAGCACGCTCTTTATCGAGGATGAAGGCGAATATTGATCGAATAGACGGCCAGCCTGAAATTCCATGTATTGTCCATCCGAATCCGTTAGCAAGTCTTCCCAAATACCTCCATTTCTTGATAATGCCCATAGCCAGAGTTTATGACCAGGCATCTCATCATATAGTGCCCAATGTCCGAACCCAAATTTTGAATTATGGTAATAGCCTCCCATGAAATCATTGTATTCACCCACAGTGTGAACCGACTTGTGAGAACCAAAGGCATTATTCTTATATTTTGCGAGATCACGGCCTTCCTCATCTTTTGGCCACAGCGTAGGAGAACCATCGTGCTCAAGTGCAAGGTGCCCCGGATAATAAAATTCAAGATCATCGGTAACCACAGCAGCAGCAGTCATCCAGTTGTAATATGACTGATTGATTGGCGTCGGGTTATTCCACGATGCATTTGTCTCGACATACGCTTTGTCACCCGGTAACCTGATCTCTACACGCCAGTTCGTCCGCGAAGGCAGATCCAGATTTCCAACAATGCAGCTCACACTGCCATCC
>CAMLER010000055.1 GCA_946478915.1 uncultured Chryseolinea sp. | reverse complement strand
TCCGCTCTGACCTTGCCATGGCTGCCTGCACCGAGTATGCAGACTACTGCGTCGTGCCCTGGCGTTGCGCCCTCCACGGCTGAATGGTCAAGCACGTCGCCTTTAACAGCGGTCAGGTTGGGATGGCTGATAGAAATTGCGAGCGGATTTCTGGCAGAAGCGGTGACTAAATGGTTTTCTTCGAGGGCCTGTTGCACAAAAATTTTTCCAACGGTACCAGTCGCTCCGAATACAAGGATTTTCATAGTTATGAATTTTTTGATTCAAAACTAGAATGAACAATTGATCGAAAATAGAATAAAACCGACGCTATGAAATGGTAAAGTTCGGTGTTAGCAGGTGTTTACTCTTTTGAAATTGAAGGGGTGAAAAGCCAGCAAACTCCCGGAAGGTTCTGATGAAATGGGATTGATCCGAATATCCATTGTCGAATGCAATGTCGGAGAGATTCTCAAAATCACTTTTTCTTAACTGAGAAAGAGACGCCTGAAACCGGCACACCCGTGAAAACATCTTTGGTGAAATACCTACGTGCTGGTTAAACTTGCGTTGAAGTCCGCGCTCGGATAATTGTAATTCCTTTTGTAGCGATCGCATTTCGACATTTCCCCTGGATTCAACGATACGCCTGACGGCAAAATCTGTTGAGGGATCGGAGACCGGAACGCCCTTTTTTATTATTTTCCATATTTGCGCAGAAAAAATATCAGCTTTTTCATTTGCGGAAATAGAATTTGCCAGCGGTTCTTTCAGGTCATCTACCAATAAAGTAAAATCAATACAGGAGTCGGTAAGCTCACTTGCGTTAATCCGAAAAAGTGAACTTATCGAGGAAGGATTAAAGCACACGCCAAATGTATTAAACTTACCATCAAGGTAGAGAGGTGAGCAATTGATCGTTTGGCCGTAAAGTAAAATTTCAGGAACGATATGCTTTTCAGCGTCGTGAAACTGTCCTTCTGAGGCGTGTTGTAAAATAATTCCAGGGCAACCGTCAGCTAACGGATTCAACACATGTGCATTATCGTCATTGCCCTCAAACGTCCAAAAAAATCGCACCCATGGTTTGATACGATCCGGCGGGATGATTTGCGTGTAGGGCATAATGTGGGTTGCTATTTTTCTAATAAACGGACTTGATGATTTCAAAGTTTTTGAGAGAACCTCAACGCGTTTCCTGCCGGATCTGTAACATAAAATTCGCGCCAGCCCCAGGTTTGGTCTACCGGAGCGCGATGTACAGGAGAATTCTCTTTTCCTGTTGTGTCCAACCCTCTCTCTAAATATTTTTCAAATAAGTTATTAATACCTTCCACAATGATTGTGGCCACGCTTCCGACCACACCATCGCCGCTGTGGGTAGACAATTGAATATAAACATCACCTCTGTTCAAGTTAACAAATGACGGCAAACCTTCCGATGGCCACCGACCATCTACCTCGAAGTCCAGGATCCGGGTATAGAAGTCAAGCGATTGGCGCATATCAATCGCCTTCATCATCGGAATCGCCTTTATAAACTCCATACTTATTTTATTTGGCGCTTGAAGAATTCCCATCCCTCTGCATGAACATCAATGTCACTTGGATAGTCGTGTTTCCCACCTACTACTTTTAATAAGACGACTTCCGGCTTTCCCTTGACTTTATAAGTATACCGCACAATTACTTTTCCATCGCCAGGATCTTTATCCGGAACAGCTTCCTTTTTCGGATTTCCGGTATACCCTGCAAGTTGTGCCCAATATTGGAAGGTTTGGTCCGTTGATCGCACCGTGCCCATCACAAAGTTCGCCCCCTTCATCATGCCACCCTCATATGGATTAACCGGGTCCGCAGTACCATTTACGATCATGATTGGTATGGGTACTCCATTCTCCGCGCAATCCATATTAGCGTTGTCCGGTAAATTGGCAATGAGTGCTGCCACTGCAGCAAACTTTCCCGGCATGGTCAACGCCAGTTTGTAGCACATGTGTCCACCGCCGGAGGTGCCGATCGCAAATACATGGCGGTCGTCAATTTTATATTTATTTACAAAATGCTTTATCATGGCATCGAAAAAAGCAGCCTCGTTAATGTCTTCTTTATTAGCGAGTGAGCTGGCAGCTTTGCGACATTCGTTCCAATATTTCTTGTAACCATTTGGATAAACCACAATCGCATTATCACTTTGTGCCTGCTTTTCGAGTTCAACTGTTTCTGACATCATATCAAGGCCATTGCCACCAGAACCGTGCAAAACGAATACGAGGCTTGCCCCAGGTTTCAGAGAAACAGGTGCCTTGTGATGGAAAGTCCGGTAGTTGCCTTCTATTTGAATTGAGTCTGTTTGAATTGAGTCTGTGATGACGGACGCTTGAAGATCCGTTCCCGCTAGTACAATACATGTCAATATTACACTTATTGTTTTCATTCTACTCCGGGTTTTTCGGTTGATATTTTTCGGATTGGCGATGCTGATTGTAATGGCGAATGCAATCGGTCCACAGGATAAATATTATTGATTCACACGTTCTTACTAACAATTTACAGAAATACCCTGCATGATTGCTGAATTTACCATCGCTGATTTTAGCAATTTATATCCAATTTTGAACTCGTCCGAATTTCGTCGACTGCGCAAGAGTTCTGGAGCCCATCCAAATTATCATCGCGTCAGTTCGTCAGCGGTTGACATATTGTGGCGGACATTAAAAGCACATTTTTTTTATGAAGTCTCTTTTCGCACTGGCTTTAATCTTAGTCATTACAAACACATCTGCACAGCAAAAAGCCGTTGGGATATTTAAGTACAACAAAGATATCGGCAGCCCTGTCAGAGGAGGGGGCGCATCTTACGATAATGTATCTCAACAATACACCCTTAAAGGTGCAGGTTACAACATCTGGTTTGAAAGGGATGAATTTAATTATGTATACAATAAAGTTGGAGGTGATTTCATAATCACTGCCGACTTTGAATTTATTGGAAAAGGCACAGATCCACACCGAAAAATTGGCCTCATGGTCCGTGAATCGGACGACGAAACGGCGGCCAGCATCAATGCGACTCTGCATGGTGACGGGTTAACCGTTCTGCAATGGCGAGAATTGCGAGGGGCGTATATGCGCGATCCGGAGGATGAAATCTTTACACCAAAGAACAACTACACCATCCTTCAACTGGAGCGTAAAGGGAAGGAGATCATCATGCGTGCAGCACATCCAGGGGAACCGTTGCAAATGATTGGTTCTCATTCCATGACAAGCTTTAAGGATTCCGTTTTGGTCGGTCTTTTTATTTCGTCGCATAATAAGGATGTCGTGGAAGAAGCTCGCGCGTATAATGTGCGTCTTGACCGACCGGTTGCTGATGCTTATAACCCTGGTCGCGAAGGATGGCTGGGTTGCCGTCTTGAGACCATGAACGTTTTCGACGGAAAAAGAAAAGTGATTTTTGAAAAGGACGGTCGATTTGAGGCACCTAACTGGATGCCTGATGGCAGAAAATTATTATTCAATATGGATGGATCTCTTTATACCATCCCAGTTGAGGGTGGTGAGGTGCAAAAACTCAACACCGGGTCTGCTAATCGCCTTAACAATGATCATGTCATTTCATTTAATGGAAAAATGATAGCGATCAGCCATCACCGTGAGGGATTGCCTGGGGGTGGATCATCGGTTTACGTTCTCCCTATAGAAGGTGGCGAACCAAAATTGATAACGGAAGAGACGCCATCTTACTTACATGGGTGGTCGCCGAATAACAAAGAAGTGGCATACGTAGCTACGCGTAGCGACAATCCGACATATGACATTTATAAGAAGGCAATTGACGGTAAATCGAAAGAAGTAATGCTTACCAACACCGGAAAGGGAGAGCATGTTGATGGCTGCGAATATTCACCCGATGGCAAATACATTTATTATAATGGAAGTCAATCGGGTACAATGCAGATCTGGCGCATGAAACCTGACGGTACTGCACATGAGCAACTGACGTTCGACCAGTACAACAATTGGTTCCCGCACATTTCACCGGATGGGAAATGGATGGTGTACATTTCATTCCCCTATGATATTCCGGTAAATAGCCATCCATCTTACAAACGTGTAACGCTAAAATTAATGCCAACGGCTGGAGGAGCTCCGAAAGTAATTGCTTACCTGTATGGTGGCCAGGGGACGATCAATGTTCCATCCTGGTCACCCGACAGCAAAAGCATTGCTTTCGTGAGCAATTCAGGAAGAAAATAGCCCCGCATATTATACCCTCACTTCACATTAATTGGGTTTTGTGATGAGTAAAGCAATAGGTTTCGGCCTGTTGCTTTTATTTTTTCTTTTGAATTGCAAGGCATTTTAGGCACAAAGCGATCTGAGGGACGTGTAAATCTTGCGTTTTGGCCCAAGTATTCGGTGGGGAAATAAGCCGCCTATTATTGCCACTTCTCTTATGCGCTATAGCGAGTAAATCAATTTCATGTTATTTTAAGGATCTGAAATGTAAAACGTGTCAACTGCAGCTTTAAATATTGTTACCAGTTTCTACCGGATGACGGTTTACTTTCTATTTTTTCAGATAGCCACACCGTTAAATACTTATGCACAGGATCATAAAAACAATATCGGGAATATAAGATTCGAGCTGCTCTCCGACGGACTTTCTGAAAAATCCGTCACCTGTATACTTCAGGATAACAAGGGATTTATGTGGTTCGGAACCCGGAATGGCCTAAATCGTTACGATGGCATCGAATTTAAGATCTATGAATTTGTATACGGTGACACTACAAGTATCAGCAGCAATTTTATAAACTCATTAGTAGAGGACAGCCTTGGTAATATTTGGGTCGGCACACTCGACGCCGGTTTGAATATGTACGATCGTAAGCTGGATAATTTCCGGCGATTCCCGCCAAAATCAGGAGAGACAGGTTCACTTAGCGACAATTGGATCACTGATTTATATATCGACAGCAAGAGCAATCTTTGGGTTGGCACTGAAAAGGCTGGCCTTGAATTGCTAGAACCTGGATTAACAAAATTTCAACATTTTAAAAAAGATCCAAATAACATCCATAGCCTGAGTAACAATCATGTCCGGGTGATCTTTGAAGATGCTAAGGCGAACTTGTGGGTAGGGACATACGGTGGCGGTCTTTCGATGTTTGATCGGAAAAAGAATAGATTTATTCATCATGTGCATGATCCGCTCGATGAAAGCTCAATAAGCAGCAACTATTTGTATTCTTATTTGCAAGATTCCAATGGTAATATCTGGGTGGGCACACGCGAAGGGCTCAACCTCCTCGTTGAAACAGAAAAAGGCTGGTCATTCAAAAGGTATAAACCCAATATTCAGGACCCAACGGGATTGATACACAATATTGTTTTGAGCATTGCCGAAGACAATCTTGGAAGGCTTTGGATTGGTTTGGAAAATGGTGCGTTGACCATTTATGACAGGAAAGACAATACGTTTTCAAATTTCTGGCCTGACCCACTCGACCCGACAAGCATTGGCAGTAATTCAATTTGGGCTATCTACAAAGATAAGATTGGAACCATGTGGATTGCCGCCAGAAATCGTGGCATTAACAAGTGGGACCAATACCATACAAAATTTATTCATCATATTCTTCCGCCATCCGGTAATCATAAGTTAGCAAACAATGACGTCCTCTGTTTTGTCGAAGATGAAAAAGGAAATCTTTGGATTGGAACCGATGGTGGAGGCCTGAACTACCTCGATCGGTCGACGAACAAGTACACGCATTATGTACATGATCCGAAGGACTCCAATAGTCTTAGCAGTAATTCTGTTATTTCTCTCGAACTTGACAGCTATGGCGATCTGTGGGTGGGTACGTGGGAAGGGGGCTTGAACCGATTCGATAAGAATACGGGAACATTTCGCCATTACTTTCATGATACCCGGAATGAGCGAAGCCTCGGATCGGATTATGTATTCTCAATTTTTGAAGATAGCTCTCGAAAACTTTGGGTAGGTGCGTTTTACGAAGGACTGGATCTTTATGACCGCGAGACTGATTCATTCGTGCACTACCGCGTCGATGGAAGCAACCCAAAGGCTATTGGCCACAATCGGGTGTTTACAATGTACGAGGACACCAAAAAAAATATATGGATTGGTTCTGAAGGCGGGGGACTAATCCACATGGAAAAGGATTCGAAGGGAAATCCTGCGTTCACCAGCTATCGTTATAATCCAAATGATACAACCAGCTTGAGCAGCAACCTTGTTAATGCTGTTTATGAAGATAGCCGCCACAATCTTTGGATTGGCACCTGGGCCGGATTGAATAAGTTTGACTACCAAAGTAAAACTTTCAAGGCCTATCGTAAGGAACACGGGCTGGCAGACAATGTAGTATATGGAATCATAGAAGATGGTGAGGGTAACCTGTGGGTGAGTACAAATCAAGGTATAAGTAAATTTAACCCGACAGATATCAGTTTTGAAAATTATAATACAGCAGATGGTTTGCAGGCACAGGAATTCATCCGCGGATCGTTTCTTAAAAGCAAATCAGGGGAATTTTTCTTCGGTGGAGTTAATGGATTCAATTCATTCTTCCCCACCAGTATACTTGGCAATCCAAATGTCCCTCCGATTTATATCACCAACTTTTGGATTTATAATGAGCAGATGAAACCAGGTGGTGCAGGTTCACCTTTGTCAACTAACATCAGCGAAACTCAGAAGATTGTGTTGCCCTACAACCAGAACGAATTTACGTTCGAGTTTGCAGCACTTAACTTTTCGCAGGCCTTCAAAAACCAATACTCATATTTCCTGGAGGGATACGATAAAAATTGGCATGTTTCAGACAGGGAAAGAAAAGCCAGCTATGCTAAGGTTCCACCGGGAGACTATACGTTCATTGTTAAGGGTGCTAATAACGATGGGATCTGGAATGAAAGAGGAACACGCTTAAGAATTATCGTCAATCCGCCCTGGTGGAAAACATGGTGGGCGTATGGTCTCTACGCATTGGCCGCCTTAGCATTATTCATCTGGTACAGGCGAAACCTAATTAACCGCGAACGGCTTCGGAACGATTTGAAGCTTGAACACATAGAGCTGAAGAAGATGCAGGAGATGGATAAGCTCAAGTCATATTTCTTCGCAAATATTTCTCACGAATTTCGAACACCATTAACGTTGATCTTAAGCCCCATAAGAGATATGCTTGCCGGCAATTTCCATGGCGATGCTAAGAAGCAATACCAAATGGTGATACGCAACGGCGAAAGATTGTTGAGACTTATTAACCAGCTGCTCGATCTTTCCAAACTTGGCGCAGGTCGAATGAAATTGAAAGCATCGAAAATTGATATTGTTGCTTTCATCAAGATGATTGTGTCACCGTTTGATTCGTATGCTCAACGGTCGCATATCGAATTCACAATAGTATGCCCTGCAGAACCGGTATATGTATATATTGACCCTGATAAGTTTGAAAAAATTCTCACTAATCTTTTGTCAAACGCATTTAAGTTTACCCGGGAAGGTAGGATAGGACTTTCTGTTCGGACTTTTTATGAGACGCCAGGTACTGTAATGGAGTCCGGAATGGATAATCGCGTTGAGATAGCAGTTTCGGATAGCGGGGCGGGTATTCCTCAGGAATATCTGAATACAATATTTGACCACTTCTATCAGGTTGCGCATCAAAGCAACGGTGAGGGATCGGGCATCGGATTATCCCTCGCCAAGGAATTGGTGGAATTGCACAGAGGCAGGATCATCGTTGAGAGCACGGTGGGAAGGGGATCTGTTTTTAAGGTGATACTTTCGTTAGGTAAAGAACATTTGAGCAATTCTGAAATTGATTACACCGGTGAGCCTATGCACGAGCCTCAGAAATGGATAGGTCTGGATGAAGGTAATCCCTCCATAGCCGAACCTTTAAAAAATGATGGAGGTACAGCGATCGATACTCAGGCTGTCTTACCACGAGTTCTGATAGTGGAGGACAACGCTGACATGAGAAATTATATCAGGCAATGTATACAAAGTGAATTCTCGATCATAGAAGCGACAGATGGGATGGAAGGAGTCAGAATGGGTATGGAAATAATTCCTGACTTTATCGTATCAGATGTGATGATGCCTGGGATGGACGGTGTAGCATTGTGTAAAACTTTCAAGACCAACATCCGGACTTCTCATATACCCGTGATCTTACTCTCCGCGAAAGCTGACCTGGAGAGCAAGATCGATGGACTGGAAACAGGCGCTGACGATTACTTGTCTAAGCCCTTTTATAGTTACGAGTTACTGGTTCGGATTAAAAATCTAATCCGATCAAGACAAATTTTGAAGGAAAGGTTTTCTGACAGTAAAAAGCTAATACTCGAGCCAAAGGAAATAAGTATTACCAGCCTGGATGAAAAGTTTCTCAAGAAAGTGCTTGAGGTCATTGAACAAAACATGTCCGATTCTACATTTCGCGTCGAGACTTTGGGGAAAGAGCTTCAAATGGACAGCGAAGCGGTCTATCGCAAAATAAAAGCATTGACAGGTAGTACAGCTGTTGAATTCATACGAAATATCCGGCTGAAACGTGCTGCGCAACTCTTACGTCAAAAGAAATTGACCGTAGCAGAAGTTACCTATAACGTTGGATTTAATGATCTCCAATATTTCAGGACGTGTTTTAAAAAACAGTTTGGTGTGAGCCCGTCGGAGTATATGGGATCAGGATCAGTAATCGGTGATCAGTAGTGATCCGTGATCGGTCGGTTCTATTTAGGTTTGGTGCCACTTCGCGGTTTTGGGTTTGCCTGCAAAGTTTTTCAGTTGGGAGAAAACTGTTAATTGGTTCGATATCGGGTAATAGCATCCGGAGTTTGTCTTTACCATCCGTATCCATTACAGCTCACTAAGTTTTTAGGAGGGTGTGAAAAACTAATTTCGAGCCGACCGATCACCTTTCACCGATCACCGTTTACCTGATTACATTCGTTAATCGTTATCTGTGGTTGTGCACTTGTTTAAATATGGCGCGAACGGCGGATCGAGCCGACCGATTACCCGACCACTTGATTACCTTTTACCGTTATCCATTGGTGTGCGCTTGATCAAATATCGCATACACTCAGATCAAGCGAACCAGCTACCGATCACCTTTGACCGATTACCCCATCACTAATATGGTATCATCGGATAGACATTAACATGGTCCAGCATAATGCCGTCAGGAAGTCTGAATGAAATCGTATGAGTTCCTTTCGAAAGATTTGTTTGTAGTTTATCCCAAACCCAATTTTCGCCTGTACCCGATGGCCAAAAAATTAATTCGCTATCGGAAATATTATCAATGCGGATCCGGGTTTTGGTAGTGACGTCGTCGGCGATATACCTGAATTCAAGAATGTATTTTCCAGGTACCTCCGCGTTAAATTCCATCGTGATTTCATTCTGCTGCCCACTTGACGACACGTAGCCGGTGCCTGTATAGCTTTTTACATCGTCATACTGTTCAATATCCCGCAAGGATGCTCCCTCAGCTTCCAGTATAGTTCCACCGTTGCGCGTGTCCATATTCTTTAGCTGAATATCGCCCTGTAGATCCACAATATCTTTTAACACATATCTGTAAAGTTGTTTCCAGTCCACATAACCTACTCTGTTGGTCCATAATGGATTTTTGTACTGACCCAGTGCGTTTGAGGCGAAGCAGCGCCAGTAATAGGCAGAATGATTAAGGTCGCTTATCGCTGCATCGCGATTGACAATTGTGGAATCGGCATTGAATATTGCAAGGTGTGTAGCAGAAGATATTTTGTGAGCGTAATATTTGCCCAGGTACGACATGGTTTTAATATCTTCAATGGTCTTGTACAATTCCTCATTCACAGCTAAAATATTAGCCGCTCCGCGCAAAGCATCATCGGCGGATTGATGGATTTTTTCAGCTACCTCAAATGGAGTTGTCGATTCAATAAGACCCTTATTCTTTTTTATCTTTATATACTCTGGAATCGACAGCGTATTGGTAGCCTTGTATGGTGGCAGTGTAATGAAGCGATTTATATCGTGAAATCCGGATGCTGTTTGTGCCGGTTCCGGGCGTGATTTGCTTGCTTCGATATACCATTGAAAATCAAGTGCGCCATAGTGAAATCCGGTTGTTAACGGATAGACCATCGACGCAGATTGCCAGATGTCGAAGAGTTGACGACCGTTTGTCTGTGGGTACCTGCTTTCCAATTTAGCGATCAGCCTATCATTACTCATATCAGGATTGTATCCGAGACGTCCCCATAGCATCCATTGATACCAGTGTTTTGCAATTTCTATCTGGCGTTTTTGGTCAGGATACCTATTCAGGAATTCTCTGCCCCACACATACTGATCCGATCCGTAGTAGTAACCTTCAGTAACGTCCATGGGAATATTCTTCATGAATTCCCGAACGAAATCAGGCGAACCCCA
Organism: uncultured Chryseolinea sp.; assembly: GCA_946478915.1. Next base: position 3,321 of record CAMLER010000055.1, on the reverse strand, counting down.
ACGGAAGTAATACACGTCGTCGTTTCTGAGTGTCCAGAGGGTCTTGAACTTTTTTGTTTCAGCTATCTGACTAACAAATTCATGATGATGAATTTGACGGGTTGAGCTGTAAACATGTGCTTGAGCATATTTAAAACTAAAAACAAAATTGACATTCCTGTTTTCAATCAGGGCGCTGAATTTCTTTACAATATCCTGTGCCCCTGCTTCATGCTGGCGGTGGATGAGCGTTATTTTTCTGTTGGGTTGAATTTTCGCAACATCAATTACACCTTGGGCATAAGTTTCAAATGCCCAATCTTCCTTTAATTGAAAATCCGCGCCGGGCATATTTTCGCCGGTCGTTAGTCCGATACCTGCGAGGAGCGGATAGGTAAGGAATAGTTCTTTAACACTCCGTCTGAAGTAGTCTCTGGTTATCGGATTTTTGATATCATCTGTGATACCGTATTTTCCGCCAGTTCCATAGGTGTAAATATTCCAGGTGACAATGTAGAAGCTAATATTCCTATCTTTTGCATATTGCATTACATCCTGCCAAAATTTTATTTTTTCGTCTATTGAAATTTTCTTTACCACATCGTAATTGTTTACGATCTCCGGTGCATCATATCCTGTAGCGCGAGTGGAATAGTATTCTTTGAATGCACCTTTCGAACGGTGCACATCCTGCAACGCAATCTCCGGATATTCTGGTACCTTAACCATGGAGGGAAAAGGATGCAGGCTCCAAAGAGAAACAAAATTGAATCGATAGCTGGCAAGACTGTCCAGGTACTCTTTCCAAAAATCCATACTCCACATCTCAGCAATATTCTGCTGCGCCGCATCGGACATATCGGTATAGCTAGGCGTCCTAACGTCCAGCGGAATATTCATCTTGACACCCCTTTTTTTCATATAGGGATTTTGGATGACATCAGTAACCGCTTCCAATCCCTGGGTGCGGATTACTTCAGCGAGTTCGAAGCCACCGTACATTATTCCGGCGACGTCCACCCCTGTAACAAAAACAGAGGATTTTCCCTGCGACTGCCCCTTTTGAATACTAAACCCTTCCGGCTCAAGATTGACAAAGCGCGGTTCGAGATTTGATAAGGATTTTATCCAGCCATTCTTATTAAAAATTGACAAGACAATATTTAGTTCTGCACCGTTCGATTTTTCCGGATTGATCGACACCACAAACCCTCCCTTTGTTAAGGCGCTTCGAATTTTTTCAGCTGCAAATTGTGTCGTTCGAGAATCTTGAAAGAAAATGTATGCCTGCCGTTGGCAATAGCTGGGTGTAGTTACAAAGAAAAGCAGTGCGCACGCAAGTCTCGACATGGCGGGTGATTGAAATTGAGGAACAATTTTCAATCTACTATGCCTGATCGAAATTATAAACCTATCTGCTGCTTTCTTATAAAAAAATTATTGACTATCGATAGTCGGAGGGCGCTACAAGTATCCCAACCACCAATGATTGTGTTGACTTTTATATCGGTAATACCGTTCGCAGACAGGGTACAACGCAAAAACTATACTGATCCAGGCAATGTACACCCATGGCAGTGTGTACCCCACACCTGGTGGTATTCCGCCGAAACCAGCAGAAAAATTAAAATCCAACTCAGACCACGACTTGCCCTGGGTAAGCATGTATACTACCAGCGATGAGATGTGTATAAGATAAAAATGGAGGATGTAGTAAAACAATGGAACACGTCCAATGATACGTAAGGGCTCGGCCAACTTTGTCCTAAGGTTTTCAACCAATGGTAACAGCAATAACACAGGACCCAACATGAGCAGTGTGTAAAGCAACGACACCGGATACTTTGTTACGTTGATAAAGCTAAGCAGTGTAAAGGTTAAGTTTTTTTGTACTGACCATGGACTCGGATCGCCATAAGCGTTCGTAAACCGCAGCGCAATAAAAATTACCAGGCATGTTAATCCAGAATATATAAGGATTCTTCTTCTGCGTGCCGTTTCGAAATCCCGGTTATAAAGAAATCCAATACCATAGCCCACAAGCATAATCCCCAGCCAGGAGAGAAGTGGGTAGGCAGCCAGTACCACATGGCCCGGTGCTATTGGGAAAAATCCGGATTGTTGCATAATCGCCCAAATAAAGTGGCCAGGTTCACCGGGATTCATCCGTATTACATCGAGTAAATTGTGACCAAAGATGAGGATTAGCCCTAGGGCAAGTATTATCTCTCTCCGAAGGTACACCATTGCGGACAGCACCATCATAGAGGCGCCAATCACCCAGATTACCTGAAAGATTACAAAATCGTAATAGAGATTGAATACGATTCCAAAGCGAACAATAGTAAACTCAAGTACTACAAGCCATAATCCACGCGTAAACAAGAATCGAGATAATTCCTTTGTGGTTTTCTTTTGCGTGCTGATGTAAGCTGACACCCCTGAAAGAAAAACGAAAGTGGGAGCGCAGAAATGCGTGATCCATCTGGTAAAAAACAAGGCTGGATTTGTCTGAGTCAAATCCGTCGGATCATATAACGCTACGTCGGCGTGAAAAAAATCGCGGGTATGGTCAAGAGCCATGATTACCATGACAAGACCACGAATGATATCAATTGAGGCAACGCGTGCTTTGCCGGCCAGCACGGAGGTTGTAGGTGCTGAATGCGAGCTTAGGGTCATTTTTGTAGTAGTAGGGACTAAGCTTATACGACTTACTGTATTTTAAAGTTAGGCTTTATTTCGGTCAGGGACGTCACAATTATTGAGACATGTCCTGCAACTTGCCGCTAAATCTTATCATCGGTCAATTCTGCAGACTCTGTTAAGTACGATGCTGACTTCTGTTAGGGCTAATTGTTTAAACTACAATGTTGAGTTGTTGGTGAAAATGTCTACAGTTCGCGGACAACCCATTAAGTACACCAATATTCATTCGATTCAAAAAGCCCTTTTTCGGATGGTACAATTTTTTCCATTGCAAAAGTGAATACTGGAATGGATGCAAAGAATATGTCAGGCTTGGCGAAAATAGTGAGTTTTTTAAGTTTGTTTTTTACAGCGTTGGCACTTTGCCCTTACGTTGCGCATCTCATGTCTTTTCCGAATAAAATGCAGATGTCAAGGGAGGAATATTTCATAGCGCAACAGGTTTTTAGTGGCTGGTCTTATTCTTCTATCTTAATTATCTTATCCTTTTTGTCCACTATTGCGCTTTCGATCCTTGCCATGGATCACGATCGTGTGCTACGGTTTTCGTTAGGAGCAGCTTTTTGTATGGGCATGTCGTTAATGGTGTTTTTTGTTTTTACATTTCCGGCTAATCAGATTACAGAAAACTGG
>CAMLER010000054.1 GCA_946478915.1 uncultured Chryseolinea sp. | reverse complement strand
GGAAGTATCATCTCCGGACTGAACAGAAATGGGCAATTGCCGATTAAATTCTCAGGTGTTTGATAGTTTTGCCACGTATTGAGGATATTCCAGGGGTCTGTGAAATATTTAAACTCTTGGTACAATCTTACATCAATCTTGCATTGATTTGAGAACCACCTTAAGAGCCAATATCATCGACGATAAGCGGGAGTAAGTGTTTGATTTTTTCGCTGATAAACGTCCATTTGAGCCGAATAATGTTGTCTTAAAGCCTGCATAAGAAAGAGGCAGAAAATGCATTTTTTCAGAGAGCTATTTTGCAAATTTTTGTTGCAAATTCCGTTGATGTTTATTTCTGTGAAGTTGTTGTTGATCTCCATACTCATCGTGTTATCTAACCTGGTGGCTATGGGAGCGCAGGACCCCGATCCGAATGTGGCTTGGTACGAGGATTTTTTTGAAGACAAGTCACAAGAACCGCTCGAGGAAACGCTAAAAGTACTCACTAATGGCCTGAATCAGTCTAAAAGTTCAGGTGATGCACAGAGCATAGCGCAATCGCTTAAGGCACTTGCTCTCACCCATCTTACAAGAACAAGCGACTATGAAGTGGCGATGGATTTGCTGATCCAATGCCTCGCAATTGAGGACTCTTTGAACCTTCAGGAACAGCGAATTTTCACGTACCTGGCAATGGCAAAGGTTTTTGAGGAAGTAGGAAATTTCAACAAAAGCGAACAATTACTGGAACAAGCGCAGGCTTTTAATGAAATGATCAAAAATCCTTACGTGGAAGTATTGATCCTGAATGAGCTGGGTCAAATCAAAGCGTCCATGGGGAAAATGCTGGAAGCCTTCAAGGACTATGAGAGTGTCTTGAAAAACAAGGATCTTATCAAGAGCCCGAAAGCCGAGGCAAAGGCATTATTCAACATTGCTCAAATTTACAGCAAGCAGGGGATTTATAACCGGGCGCTACAGACTCACCGCCGTGCATTGCTCATCCGCAGGACTATCAATGATGAGTCGAGGGAGGCACTGTCCCTAAACGAAATCGGGGAGTTGTATCGCCGTATGAAAAATGACGGTCGAGCTTTGGCTAATCACCGGCTTGCACTTAAGATTCGTAAGTCATTGGGTGATAAAAAAGGAATAAGTGAATCTTATAACAATATTGGCATACTTTACTATCAGCAAAAGCGTTATAATGAAGCAATTCATAATCTAACGGCTGGCCTACAGGCCGCATTGGAGTCGCAGTCACTGGTACAACAACAGAATAGTTACGATTACCTTAGCCTTTGCCACAAGGAACTTGACGAATACGATCTTGCTTTGTTTGTAGTTGTAAGTGATTTCATTCAAAACCAGACGAATGATCAGAGGTTACTTGAATCTCAGAGCAGATACGTGATTGATACTAAACAATCCCAAATTGAGGCGCTTGAGGCTGAGCGGGAGAAGAGAGATCAGCAACTTGCCCGGCAGAAAAATCTCCGAGATTTCCTCATTGCCGTAATTGGCCTTGGTATTGTTATCGTTGGACTGGGTTTGAAGCTATACAAGGTGAAGCAACGTGCGAACACCAATCTCCAATTAATTAACGAGAAGGTAAAGATACAAAATGCGCAGCTCCAGGAGCTGAATGCGACGAAGGATAAATTCTTTTCCATTATTGGCCACGATCTCAAAGGTCCCCTGAATTCGCTGACTTCTTTTTCAGGATTGCTAATTAACCACGTCGAGAGCTTGACCCGCGCGGAGATTCAGATACTTGCCAAAGACCTGGATAAATCGCTAAAGAATTTATATGCCTTGCTGAATAATCTGCTGGAGTGGTCAAGGTCACAAACAGGAAATATTGAATTTACCCCTGAGACTTTTGATATTAGTTCGCTTCTTAAAGAGAACCGCGAGCTTCTTTCTGCCCAGGCTCAAAACAAAAAGATCGGCTTCCTCGAGGAGATGAATGGGCGGGTGTCGGTCAAAGCTCACCGTCATTCACTTAATACGGTGGTGAGGAATCTCGTTTCCAATTCCAACAAGTATACTCCGGAGGGTGGGGTCATTAAATTGGGAGTAAAGCAAAATCACAAACATGTCTTGGTTTCAGTCGCGGATACGGGGGTAGGAATGAGCCAGGATGTTATTTCCAAGTTATTTCGCCTTGACGCGAAGCATACAACTAAAGGAACTGCCAACGAAAAGGGAACGGGATTGGGTCTTATCCTGTGCAAGGATTTTGTTGAGAAGAACGGTGGGAAGCTCTGGGTAGAAAGTGAAGAGGGTAGGGGCTCGGTGTTTTATTTTACAGTCCCGTTGGCAAGCTGATCGACGACTTATTTCTCTGCTCTGGGAATACGAATTCCAATCATCAACCGTTTATCAAGGATGAAATTGATCTGTCTCGCCAGTTTATGTTTCCTTCTGTTGGGGTGTTCGTCCCTGTTTCGTCCATATCCGTGCGGCCCTGTTCTGGACGAGGAGGGTGTTCAGATCTTCAAAAGACAAAGCGAGTTCCTTGGTTTGAAAAAGGGGATGACGTTTGCAGATATTGGGGCATCGAGCGGTTATTATGATGCTGCAATGGCAGTTTTTGTCGACAGCGTAACCTTCTATCTTAACGATATCGATTATCATTGTCTCAACCGCAGAAATCTCGATAAGGTATTGCGTTACTATTCAAAAATTCGAGGGCAACCGATCGAATCAACAAACACATTTCGCTATGTTATCGGTACCCCTACACGCACTAGGTTGCCGGATAACATATTTGATGTTATTTTCAGCAATGCGACCATGCATGTCATTGAACAACCGGATTCAATTCTGCGGGACCTGTACCGAAACTTAAAGTCGGACGGCAATCTGTTTATACGGGATGAATTTCTTTATGACGGTGAGCAAAGAAAATGTCCTTCAAAAAAATGCCAGCATGAATTGTTGCAATACGATCCTTTTATCAGGTTGATGAATCGGAATGGATTCGTTCTTACGGGAGAGACTTTGGAATTCGGACATCCGATCTACAAGTTTTCAAAACGGCCACCCCATGAGGGAAGCTAATTGTACTTATACCTTATACCTTTATACCTTTACCTATTCGCAACCCCTATCCCATCAACTCCCTTGAAAAACGCGTATATAATCCACGATCATACGTTGGGGAAACGATGTTGTTTCATCTGGATTACCTGGCCAGTTTCCGCCAACTGCTACATTAAAAATAAAATAATAACTGTTGTGGAATTCGGTGAATTCCTCCGCAGTGATATCCATTTCATAATATCTTAATCCATCCAGAAACCAGGTGATTGACGACGGCGTCCATGAAATAGAGAAAATATGAAATTCATCGGCGAAAATTTTTTCGTTTTGTAAGGATGTGCTTCCTCCCTGATAGGTATGATTGCCCGCTTTCTCCCAATGCGCAGTGCCATGGAGAACGTTATCTTTACCCTTGCCACCAATCATTTCCATAATGTCGATCTCCCCACAGGCTGGCCAATCTACAACTGAAATATTACTCCCGAGCATCCATAATGCCGGCCAGATCCCCTGACCCTTAGGAAGCAGAGCACGTATATCGACCCTTCCATATTTAAATTCCTTTTTACCCTTGGTGATAATCCTTGATGACGTATAGTTCTTTCCCTCTTTATTTTCTTTCCGGGCCGTGATGATTGCGTATCCATCCCGAACCTCTGTGTTACTTTCCTGATAATACTGAAGTTCATTGTTACCCCAGCCATGTCCGCCAATCTCATGAGACCAGTTCGCCGGGTCAAGTTTATCGCTATCAAATTCATCGCGCCAGACTATCTTCAGGTTCGGGTACTCTTCTGGACTTGCGTATCCTTTATCTGTGATAGAAAGTTCATCCAATTGCAGCGTGTTTTCCTGTCTGCATGACATTGAGATCAGCATCAGCAAAGGCCAAAAGAATATCTTACTATAGTGAACCATAAACATAACAGATAGAAGCGTTGATATATCAAGATAGCAATTTTAGTTCACCGTTGATGCTTAAGAATTGAGTGCAAAAGACAAAAAAAAACCTGTATCGTTTGAAGATACAGGTCGCTCGTAGTGGATATTTATGATTAGTTCGATTTATTCCTCTCTAGCTGCGATTAGTTGCCAAAGCGGCGTAGCGATAATGTTTCCTTTTCTTTCCGTTTGCTTTGAACATTGCTGCTAACCCTGTTTTGCACAATAATGTGATAAACAATATCACACCGATCATGGCAGAAAAAATAACTGTTACCAGAGTAACATCACCAGAGTCGAGGTTTTGTACTTCCATCTCTCCTTCCCATACTTGATACTTGTTCATAGACATTGCGATACGATTTTGTTACCTGTCAAATGTATCAATAGTAGTAATGGAAAAGGTAATGCATTTGCTGAATTTTGAAATATCAGGGATACCCCGGCTTCTAGGGGAATACCCTTACTTTATCTTGTATGATAAAAGGTTTGCTGCGATAATCAAGTTTGGTTTGGAAAATGACCGTTGACCGATAAGCACACAACGTTCTTCGTTAAGCTTTCTACTTAAGAGACTTGCTTTTTTCTATTTTGAATAAACTGGGACCATTTTGACAAGGTCTGAACCAGCTGTTCCATCCGGATGGGTTTGCTGATATAATCGTCCATACCGGCTTGCAAACATGCTTCCTTGTCTTCTTTCATGGCATTCGCAGTCATTGCGATAATGACAGGTTGGAGGTTGGGGTTCTGTCGTATAAGCCTGGTTGCCTCTAAACCATCCATTTCCGGCATTTGCACGTCCATCAATATCATGTCGTAAGAAGATTGCTGTAATTGCTGTAACGCGATAACGCCGTTTTCAGCCACGGAAGTTTCATACCCTAATTTCTGCAACGTCCTTACGGCCAGGGTTTGATTAACTGGGTTATCCTCTGCGATTAGTATCCTTAACGGAATCTGAACTGCAACTTCCTCGGATGATTTATTGGAGAAAGACTCTGTTCGCAGGTTTGACTTGCTTGCCTTCCTTAAATGCGATATAATAGCTTTGGATAAAACCTTTTGTTTTACTGGCTTCGTCAATATCTGCGAAAACAGGTGTTCAAACTGTTTCTTCTGTTCATTACCTATTGAACTTAAAAGAATAATAGGAAGTGTTGGATGGTTCTTTCGAATCGTTTGTGCAAGTCCAACGCCATCGGTACCCGGCATTTGCATGTCTGTGATTACAAGTTCGAAGTCGTTTTCACTTTCAAGGGACTTGAGAGCATCCTCTGCGGAACTTACCACAGTAGGTTGAAATTTCCACTGAACTAGTTGTGTATGTAGTATATCCCGGTTGGTCTTGTTATCGTCAACCACCAGTATCTTCTTGCCGTGAAGGCCATCATTGTTAATGTGGATATAGTTGAGAAACGAACTGCGACTCGCCGTAGTTCGAATAGTGAAGGTAAATGTAGTACCAATTCCTGGTGCACTTTCGACATCAATGCTTCCTCCCATTAAACCGACAAGCTTCTCGCAAATAATAAGGCCGAGACCAGTGCCTCCGTATTTACGCGTTGTTGAAGAATCTACTTGCGAGAAAGCCTTGAATAATCGCTCTATCTTGTCTTGCTCTATACCAATACCCGTGTCTCGAATGGTAAATGCTAATTCATAGTCATCCTCTTTATTATTCCTGACTTCGACGCCGACAAATATTTCACCTTCTTTCGTAAACTTGATAGCATTGCCCACCAGGTTCATGAGTACCTGCTTTATTCGAAGCGCATCTCCTACGATCATTGTTGGAACGTCATGATCAATTTGATACAGCAGGTCGAGGCCGGTTGAAGCCGCTTTTGCGGCAAAAAGATCCAATACTTCTTCAATACATAAACGGAGATCGAGATTCTGATGGTCCAGTTCCATTTTGCCCGATTCTATTTTGGAGAAGTCCAGAATATCATTGATGATAGAAAGCAGACTTTCACCGGAACTGCGGATAGTCTCCGCATACTCTGCTTGCTCGGGGGTAAGATTGGTTTCGTTGAGGAGAGAAGCCATTCCAATTACGCCGTTCATTGGTGTACGGATTTCGTGGCTCATGGTAGCCAGGAATGTGCTTTTTGCCTGATTGGCACGTTCCGCATCCTGTCTGGCATTCTCCGCTTCTTCTTTTTGCTTTTCCAACTCCGCGTTGACCGATTGCAGGAATTCCGTTTGTGCCTGTAATTGCTCGTTAAGCAACTGAACGTCCTGGGCCTGTACCTCGAGACGCTCTTTTTGACGCATCACTTCTTCGGTGCGTAGCTTAACCTGAAGTTCGAGCTCTGCTCTTTGCTTTTCAATTAGGTAAAGTCTAACCTTCACAAAATAAACAGCGCTTCCCACCACCAAAGAGACAATCAACAACTGGAACCACCAGGTCTTCCAAAATGGTGGTACGATCGTAATCTTCAGCTCGGCTATCTGGGATGACCATGAGCCCTCACTGTTTAAACCTTTGACTTTGAACGAATAGTCTCCGGGGTCCAGGTTGGTGTATGTTGCTGAATGCGATTCGCTCAGAAGGTTCCAATCCTTGTCGAATCCCTCCAACAAATAAGCATACCGTCGCTGCTCCGGACGTGTGTAGTTAAGAGAAGCGAACTGAATGGAGAATACCGAATGCTCGTGCGAAAGCGTGACTTCCTTTGTATGATAAATTGGTTTTTCAAGGACAGATTTTATCGACGGGTCGGAAGAAGTAAAGGCTGGCTTGTTAAAGATATCAAAGCCAGTGAGCACCAGTGGTGGTTCATAAGGCAGTGTTTTCACCCTGTCGGGATAGAATTCACTGAAGCCGCCCTTGCCACCAAAGTACATAGCGCCAGATCTGCTTTTGCAAAAAGCCTGGCTGAGATCGCCGCCCTGCAATCCATCTGCAGTTGTAAAATTTTGAACCCATTTTGTAACCGGATCGAATTTGGTCACGCCCTTGCTGGAACTGATCCACAACTTTCCTTCGTCATCTTGTAAGATCCCAAGTATTGCGTCTGCGGGAAGGCCATCCTTTACTCCATATGCTGTAAAAACTTCGCGTGTGACGTCAAGGTGGTTCAGACCCTGGTTTGTACAGATCCAGAGATTTCCATCCTTTGCTCTTTGTATGCTAATCACCCGGTTATGGCTAAGACTGTTTGCAGATTGATTGTGAATATATCTTTTGAATTTCTTCGTCTTTTTGTCAAACCTGTTGATACCGCCGCCATCAGTTGCAATCCAAATGTACCCCCGATTGTCCTCAGTGATGTAATAAACGTTATTAAGGCTTAGACTTTCCGGATCATCTGCGATGGATGAATAATTTGTAAATTTGCCAGTAGCCGGATCGTATGAATGTACGCCTCCGCCGTATGTTCCTATCCAAACCAGTTTTTCACTATCCTCGAATATATTCCAAACGTTATTGCTGCCCAAACCATTGTTGTCATTTGTTTGTCTGAAATGTTTGTAGGTGTTTTTTTTAGGATTGAATATCGTTAGTCCATTTCCCCATGTACCTACCCAAATATTATTGCGACTATCTTCAGTAACTGTTAACACATGATTTCCACATATCGAATTAACGTTATCCTGTTGATGTTTGTAATGCGTAAATGTTGATGTTTTTCGATCAAGCTTATTGAGTCCGCCACCATCAGTACCAATCCAGAGGTTGTCGCGGCTATCTTCATAGATTGACAATACCAGATTATTGCTGAGACTGTTAGGGGAGGAGTTGTGACGGTAGTGGGTAAACTTCTTGTCGGTGTTCACAAAATTGAGACCATCGTTAAACGTGCCGATCCACATGTTCCCGATATTGTCCTTGAATAAAATATAGATTGAGTTGTCGCTGATACTGCCCCGATCTATATCGTCGTGACGGTAGCGGGTAAATTCGTTCTTTGATGCATCGAAGATTGTAAGTCCGCCATTTTCGGTACCGATCCACAACCTGCCATGGGGACCTTCTCTCATAAATTGCACTGCATTATGTGAAAGGCTGTTACTGTTTTTGGGATCGTGTTTAAAATGTTCGAAAGTTTCTGTTGCAGGATTAAAAAGGTCGAATCCGGCTCCATAGGTTCCAACCCACATTCTCTCTTTTGAATCTCGCGTAATGGTCCGTACACTATTGCTGGCAATCGATGCTGCATTTGTGGGATCATGTTTAAATGCCTTGAATTTGTTATTCTTTCTGTCAAACAAATTCAGGCCCCCGCTTCCGGTTGCGATCCAGATATTGTGCTCAGGATCTTCATATATATCACGAATCTCATTGTCGCTGATACCGTCTGGATCTTTTCTAGTGAATTGGTAGCGGGTAATATTCTTTGTCTCGGGATTCAGCAAATTCAAACCGCCGTTATTTGTACCAACCCATATTTTACCCTCATGATCCTCGAGCAGGCAATAGACAAAATCATCGGAAATTGTATTCGGATTTGTTGGGTCGAACCGGTAGCGTGTGAATTTTTCAGTGTCCGGGTCAAACATGTTCAGCCCGCCCCCCCATGTCGCGATCCAGATATTTCCATTTCTGTCCTCGATGATTCGCCACAGGTTGTTATGGCTGAGACTGAAAGGATCATCTGCTTTGCTTTTATAAACGGTGAATTTGTAGCCGTCGTATTTGTTCAGGCCATCATGTGATGCAAACCACATGAAGCCATTTCTATCTTGCAGAATTCCTTTCACATTGCTGTGTGACAGCCCTTCACGAATTCCGATATGCTCGAATTTTAGGTTTTTCTGTTGCGCCAGAAGAGGGTTTAAAACCAGGATAAGTGAAACAATCATACCGAAAAGCCGACCGGCGTTTCGGCTGCATGGTAAACCTATAAATGCTGCCGATCCTCGCATGAACTTCAAGATGTAATGCATAAAAAATCCTGGCCGATGAGTTCTCAATTTTTTTGACCAAGGCATTAACGATGTAAAATCAAGGATTGAATTAACCTCTTTTTTTTCTGATATTCTTCTCCAGTCTGCCACAATTACCCCTGCTTCTTTCGTTAAATATTACGTCACAGTTTTCCTGGTTTTGATGCCGTACCATTAGTCTCCGCTGCCAGTGCAACTCTCGCCACCATTTTCCTTTGTCCCGTATGTGTATTAGCTGCCGCGACCGACTGTTTCACGCTTCCTTTGGGAAAGGAGGTCAATTTGATGAATTGCCTTCTATTAAATTATTCCTTGTTTTAATTATTCCTACAAGCGAAGTTTTCTGAAAGTTGTATCAACATTTAGTTTTTTAAAATTCTTTTGTAATCCGATAAATATTACATCGAAACGTGGCCTGATCCTTCGGCTAATCAGCGTTATGAAAATGTTTGTGCTGTCTCACGCCACTCTGCGAAGGCATAATTGGATGGAATTACTTTTCACTTGTTGCGGATCAACGGTTGTCCAAAAGGATCGGCTTGAGGACATCAAGCTTGCCATCAATTTCTGGTAATGGCAACCCGAGGATAGTTGAGATAAATGGGTAGATGTGAATGTTTTCAAATGCGGGAATCGTAGTCCTTTTCTTTATCTGGGGACCGGTTGCGTAAAAAATGCCCCTCATATTTTTAACAACATTTGGGTCATATCCATGGACGCCGATTGATTCTCCGGAGCGTGGAAGAAATTTGTGGCGAGGTTGGTCAATAAGATATAAACCACGGGCAGCGGTGATGAGCAGATCCCCGGCGCGGGGCGTTTTATAGTGCCAGTGTTCTGGAAAATCCTGTTGGCGACTAACAGAATATCTTCCTTCACCTTTCTTAAGACCACGGTAGAGTGAATCAAGGTTAGTTTTTTGTGAAAGGTATAGATGGGCCTGAGTTCCTGAGTTAGCTACCCGTACCGTTGTATCGTTTCGATTCATGATCTCATCCAGAAAAATATAGGACTCGGGTATCGTCCTTAATTCTTCCATACCATGATCGGAAACTACGATCAGATTGATCGGCAATTTAGTTTCTTTGAGACTTTTCATGAGAATCCCCAGATTTTGATCGGCTCTTGACACTGCCCGTCGGGTTTCTTCAGATGATGGTCCGTACAAATGACCCTCGTGGTCGGGATAAGAGAAGTATAGCGTAATGAAATGAGGTCGCTCGCGTTCAGGAAGTTTCAACCATGCCATAACTTGTCGGATGCGAAAGGTGTCAGTAACCGATTCGTCATAATCGAAATGATAATCGGGTCGTAGGTCGGAATGCGTTAACTCTGAGCCTATCCAAAACATTGATGCCGACTTAATACCATGCTGACGGGCTAATGTCCAGATAGGTACTCCACGATAATAATATGGATCGGTAACCCGTTTCCGATTTTTCATTTCATAGTATTCATTTCTGTCAGGGTCATAAAAGGAATTGTCCACAAGTCCGTGGTTGCCCGGATACAACCCTGTGACTATGCTATAATGGTTTGGAAAAGTTTTGCTGGGAAAAGTGGGAATGAGCGCTTCAGCTTTCGCTCCTTCGCGCATCAACGCCTTGAAATTGGGTGCGTCATATTTTTCCGCATAGTCATAGCGAAAGCCATCGAACGAGACCAGTACTACATAGGGTGTTTCGCTCGACTGACCCCAGGATAAGCCGGAAATGAAAAGGCCGATGAGCAGGAAAGAAACACCCTTCATGGAATTAGAAGATTGGAAGATTGGTGCACGGATTCGATTTAAGGATATACGTAAATATTGAACGTGAAGTCATCTTTACGACTTCACGTTCACATTCAGAAGCTTCCGATAACCACTTACCACTTACTACTTACAACTTACCTCTTCCTCTTCACCTGCTTACCTCTCGTTTTTCCGGAAGCCTTTTTAAGGGTATTTTTCTTAACGACCTTTTTAGGCGCAACTTTCTTCGCGACTTTTCCGGCGGTTTTCTTAGATGCAGCTTTGGTCTTTTTCGCGGTTTTCTTTGCACTCTTTTTTGTCAGTGCTTTTGGTAAAATCTTCTTCACTATTTTCCGGGCAACTGCCTTTGCTTTGGCTAAGACCTTTGATTTTGGCGCAGCTTTCTTAGTAGTTTCCGCTGCGATTATACCCATCAGGTTAAGTGCTGAACCCGCCTTGAACCATTCAATTTGATTTTTATTGTAAGTATGGTTCACTGATATGCTTTCGCTTGTCCCGTCGGCGTGATGTAAGACAAGAGTAAGCGGTTTTTCCGGGGTAAATTCAGTTAGCCCGATTACGTCGATCGTGTCGTTCTCCTGAATTTTATTGTAATCCTCCTTATTCGAAAAAGTTACTGCAAGCATACCTTGTTTTTTCAGGTTGGTCTCGTGAATGCGGGCAAATGATTTTACCAGTATTACACGTACGCCCAAATGCCGCGGCTCCATAGCGGCGTGTTCGCGAGAGGATCCCTCTCCATAATTTTCGTCACCTACTACGATGGATCCTATGCCTTGTGATTTATAGTACCGCTGAACTTTGGGAACTTCATCATATTGACCAGTCAGCGTGTTCTTGACACTGTTAATACTTTCATTGAAGAAGTTTGTGGCGCCTATGAGAAGGTTGTTGGAAATATTATCGAGGTGACCCCGATACTTAAGCCACTTGCCAGCCATGGAAATATGGTCAGTCGTACATTTTCCCTTTGCTTTGATGAGAAGACGTAATCCCTTTAGATCAGTACCTTCCCACGCCTTGAACGGTTCCAGCAATTGAAGGCGATCCGATGCCGGATTGACTTTGACTTCTACTTTGCTGCCATCCCGTGCGGGTGCAACGAACCCGGCATCTTTCACATCAAATCCCTTGACCGGAAGTTCGTCGCCGGTAGGAGGATCGAGCTTTACTTGTTGGCCTGTTTCATTAGTAAGTGTATCAGTGATGGGATTGAAGGTCAGGTTACCGGCAATCGCCAGTGCCGTTACCAATTCAGGTGAACCGACGAATGCAAAAGTATTGGGATTGCCATCATTACGCGATTGGAAATTTCTGTTAAAAGAGTGAACGATTGTGTTCTTTTCTTTTTTCTCAGCACCAACTCTGCTCCACATACCGATGCATGGACCACAGGCGTTCGCAAATACTTTTGCACCGATCTTCTCAAAAGTATCGATGTAGCCGTCCCGCTCAATTGTATAACGGACCTGTTCCGATCCTGGAGTAATTGTAAATTCTGCTTTCGTCTTAAGCCCCTTGTCGGAAACCTGACGCGCAAGACTTGCTGCCCTGGAGATGTCTTCGTAGGAAGAGTTTGTACACGACCCGATCAAGCCGACTTCGATGTGTGTAGGCCAACCGTTCTTTTGTGCTTCTTCTTTCATTTTTGAAATCGGGGTAGCAAGATCCGGCGTAAACGGACCGTTGAGGTGTGGCTCAAGTTCGGAAAGGTTTATTTCCACGACCTGGTCGAAATATTTTTCGGGTTCCTGATAAACTTCCGGATCGCCCACAAGGTGCTCCCGGATATTGTTTGCCAGTCTCGCTACTTCTGAGCGGCCAGTAGCGATAAGGTAGCGCTCCATGGAATCGTCATAACCGAAGGTTGAAGTCGTCGCCCCAACTTCAGCTCCCATGTTACAAATCGTACCTTTACCTGTACAGCTCATCGACACCGCTCCTTCGCCGAAATATTCTACTATCGCTCCAGTACCACCTTTAACGGTTAGTATGCCCGCAACCTTAAGGATAACATCTTTTGCTGAAGTCCAGCCATTCAGTCGACCGGTGAGTTTTATGCCGATGAGTTTTGGAAACTTCAACTCCCACGCCATTCCCGACATCACGTCAACTGCGTCTGCACCGCCCACACCAATAGCGATCATTCCCAATCCGCCGGCGTTCACGGTATGAGAATCGGTACCGATCATCATACCTCCGGGGAATGCATAGTTTTCCAGAACGACCTGGTGAATGATCCCTGCGCCAGGCTTCCAGAATCCGATACCATATTTGTTTGAAACAGACGAAAGGAAATCGAATACTTCGCGACTCTCATCGTTAGCGATGTTCAAATCCTCCTTTGCACCAGTCCTCGCCACGATAAGGTGATCGCAGTGGACCGTTGAAGGAACTGCAACCTTGGGTCTTCCTGCAGACATGAATTGAAGAAGAGCCATCTGGGCTGTCGCATCCTGCATGGCAACGCGGTCAGGTGCAAAATCAACATATGATTTACCCCTGCCAAAGTTTTCAACTTTCTGGTTGGCGTCTAAGTGAGAATAAAGGATTTTTTCGGATAGCGTCAGGGGTTTCTTTACAATACTTCTGGCTTTAGCAATACGCGAAGGCATTTTGCTGTATAAAGCCTGGATCATGTCTAAGTCGAATACCATAGGTTATGTTTTTAGAAGAGGTAAAAGTACAATTTTTTTCTGCTGTAACACGGCAAATAGGTAGGGACAACAGGCTTTTTCGACCACTGGAAATGCATTTGCTTTTAACTGACCGAATTATACGGCAAAAAAAATGGCTGACGGTGTGCCCATCAGCCATTTATCTTTTTTAGTTAGAAGGTCACTTCGCATTAATGTAGTTGAGAAATTCGCGTTTGATGTTTTCATCTTTGAATTTGCCCGTGAAATATGCCGTTCCCGTTTTGCTATTCGTGTCCCCAACACCCCGTGAGGCGACGCACATATGATTGGCGTCAACTACTACTCCAACGTCCTGCGTATGCAAAACCCTTTCGATTTCTTTTCCGATCTGAACCGTAAGTCGTTCCTGCACCTGAGGCCTCTTAGCAAAATACTGCACGATCCGGTTGATCTTGGATAAGCCTATGACTTTACCCGACGAAAAATAAGCAACGTGCGCCTTGCCATAGATTGGTACAAAGTGATGCTCGCAATGGGAATAGAAGGTTATGTCTTTCTCCACGAGCATTTGATCGTAGTTGTATTTGTTTTCAAAGAGACGCGCGTTAGGTCTGTTCTTGGGATTCA
>CAMLER010000053.1 GCA_946478915.1 uncultured Chryseolinea sp. | reverse complement strand
CAAAGCAGCTTTAACCGTCGTGGCAGAAATTGTGCAAACTGAAATAAGAATCAGGATTGTAATGGGAATAACATATAAGTCCCAGGAAGGGCTTATTTTATGCGCAAAATTACCTAACCATGTATTTATGCCGTAGATAAAAACCGGTAGAACAATAAAACAAGCTATCAGAATAAGTTTAAAGAATCCTCGGGTAACTAACAAAAGGATACTTTGTAGAGAAGCTCCTAAAACTTTTCGTATACTGATTTCTCTTGTTCGTTGGCTAACGGAACATGAAACAATTCCCCAGAGGCCAAGGCTTGCAATGATAACTGAGAGGAATGCAAATAGACTTACCACTTCGCGGAATTGCCGGTCTTCCATGTATTGCCTGTTAAAAAAATCATCCAGGAAGAAATACTCGAACGGTTTTTCAGGAAAGGCCGCACTGTACAACTTTTCAATTTGATTTATTGACTCATTCCAATTATCATTATTAAGGTGAAGCGAAATATATGCGCCACATACTTTTTTCGAAGCCAATACATTAGGTGAAATCGGTGATTTAAGAGAACTCCAGTGATAGTCAGCCAGGACCCCTGATATTTCAAATGTGTCGCTGCCTATAATCAGTTTCTCTCCGATTACATTTTCGCGTCCGTCAAAGCCAAATGTTTTCAACGCCATCTCATTTATGAGAACTTCCTTTTCCTGTTTCGTTATTGCTTTGTTCCAAACGCTGCCGGACAATAATGTCATCTTATAGGTATCCATGAAATCTGAATCAACGAACACAACCTCGCCACTTCTATTTTCTTCGATACCGGCTCCAATTTTCCGCATACCTGTTCCCCAATTGTATCCACCACCCGGAATGGCCTCAGAGGTCGCAACTTTCTGTACCACTGACAGAGTTTCTAACTGAGATTTTAGCAAGGCTACTTTGTGCTGCATTACCAAATTGTTGATGGCGCCTGGACCCTTTATGACTAGCATTGCATTACTATCAAATCCTTTGTTCTTTCCTTGCATGAAGTTGAGCTGCCGCGTGACAACAAATGTACCTGCTGTTATAAAAATTGAAATTGAGAATTGAAGAACAACCAACGCCTGTCGTAAAGAGAACTTCCGTGAATGACTGTCATTGATACCTTTAAGAACCTTAGCAGGTTTAAACGAAGACAGAATCAGTGAGGGATAAATCGCGGCCGCAAAGCTGCCAACAAGTATAAATGCGCAACACAAGATTAATGTGCCAGGATCAACCAGATCAAGAGTCAAATTTCTATTGACAATACGGCCGATAGTGGGCAATACCAAATAGGTAAGGGCAATGGCAACCAACCCGCTAGTTATATGCAGGACCAATGACTCCGTCATGAACTGCGCGACAAGTTGATAGCGTTGCACGCCAATGGCCTTCTTGATTCCTACTTCCTTCCCTCGTTCAATAGCCCGTGCAGTGGAAAGGTTTATATAATTGGTCCACGCGAGCAGAATAACAAGAATTGAAACAGCAATAAAAAAGTATAAGGTATTCATGCTAATGGTAGGACTCATCTCCAGATTGTAACCCGGGGTCAAATGGATGTCTTTAAGTGGCTGAAGAGTCATCGTGGCCTTTCCATCTATTCTCCGCAGCTCTTCGCCCTGATACTTTTCGAGAAAAGAAGGTAGCTTATCGTGAACTTCTTTTAAGTCCGCCTGTTGGTTTAGTTCAACATATGTTACAAAGTTACCTTCTGTGCTGGTTCCATTTCTTAATCTATAGAATTCATTCTGAAGCAAAGAGTGTGTACTTATCAGAAAGTCAAACCTGAAGTGAGAAGTGGACGGAACATCTTTGATAACTGCCGACACGGTATAGTCACCGTTTGTCCACCAGCTTCCCGATACGTTGATGGTATTTCCGATGATTCCGTTTTCGTTGCCAAAATATTTCTGAGCGACCGTTTCGGTTAGAACAATTTCGTTTGGATGATCCAACGCTGTTTGCAGATTACCCTCAACTACTTCGTGGGTAAATACGTCGAAATAATTGGTATCTACATATTGTATGTTACCCTCTTCATAAAACTGGCGACGTTCCGAAGTCTCTTCGGCATTGCTAATGATCGCGCCACCGTGCATGAGGTGAGTTCTGACGAAACTGTTGATCTCGGGAATATTTGCCCGGAGCGCGGGACCTTGTCCAAAATCGGAGAGAGGATATGTACCTCTCAATTTTCCATTGATATAGAACGAAGATACAGTTCGATAAATGTCAGCTGCCTTTTCGTGATGTTTGTCGAAGCTAAGTTCAAACTTTACAAAGGACCATAATATGAGGCATACTGAAAATCCTATGGACAGTCCAAATATATGAATGGCGGAAAATGCCCGGTGTTTCACGAAATTTCGAAAAGCAATTTTTATGTAACTGAATAGCATAGAGGTGTGTCAATCGGTTTGACGATGCGGCAATAAGTATTAAGATATTTCAAAAATGAGGGCAACCAATCAATATTATTTTGTACCCTGAATCCTAGGACATATCGTTTTCCTACCTGTCAGACGAATATAGGAAAACTAAGCTTCTAATTAACCAAAACCGGACTACCTTGAAACGATAAGGCAAGGGTCACAACGACCACAACTCACGCAAGAAATTCACCAACTAAGAAGATGAATTCTAAAGGCACTTGGTGTTCCTGGTTGAGCACGTTGTGGCCAGTACTAATTCAATGCGAGAAGTGCTTTGGGACCAAAGACCAAAATGTCGATAATTTAATTAATTTGCCTATCTGATTGTGTTTGATTGTAGCTGTCTATTGTATCCATGCAATCGGATGCTAAATAAAGTCTAACAGATGAGCCGCATATTATCATTCCTGCTATTCACTGCATCACTTCCCCTTTTCGGTCAAAGTGCGGAGGAAAATATATTGTATGTAATCGACTCGGTTGCTATAATCAATGATCCTGACGAAGACGATGGAGAACTAATGGATCATGAAATTGAAACCGTGAATGTTGTGACTTCCAAAAGTGAAATTGCCAAGCATGGTTATAAAGATCTCGATAAAATATTTTTCATTATTACGAAAGAATATGCCAGCCGGTCGGATGATCTGAAACGAATTCCATCACTGAAACAAATGGAAAAAAGAAATGGTCAATGGCATCTTAAGACTTCATCGTCACCGTATTCCGGCCCTTTCGCTGAGTACTATATCAATGGAAAAAAACGGGGCGAAGGATTTTTTAAGAACGGTCTTCCCGAAGGAAATCGCACGGTGTATTTTCCCGATGGTAAGGTGCAGTTTACCAAAAATTTCATTAATGGTTTAGAACATGGAGAGTTCAAGCAATTTTTTCCCAATGGCAGACTAGAGCAAGAGGGAGTATTCAATGAGGCAAAGAAAGATGGAATTTGGAAACTATGGTATTCCACAGGAGAAATCAAGAAAGAAATTACCTTCAAAAATGGAAAAGCAATTACAAGTAAGGAAGACGATAAGTTTATCAAACAGATGGTAACTGCCGGCAAACTCTCCAATGAAGGGAACTACTCCGCGGCAATAAAGGCATTTAACAAGGCAGTTGAACTTAGCCCAAAATATGCTGACGTGTATTTTCACCGCGGAACCGCCTATTTATACGATTTGAAATTCGATGAAGCGATAAAGGATTTTGACAGGGCTATTGACTTAGAACCATTTTATAAGGAGTCAATTAGTAACCGGGCCTTTGCAAGATTGCACAAACACGAATTCACAGGCAGCCGGACGGTGATGCAAACCAGTGACACCATGGTTCTAGTCGGCGGAAATAAGGCTGAGATTGCCAAGGAAGAACTGGATAAAATCTGCGCAGATCTGAAACTGGCGTATAGCCTGGGAGATAAAATGCCAATGATACTTGACGCAATGAAAAAACATTGTCAATGAGGTTAAGGCGGCTGAGAAGGTATTGGATATAGGAACTAACGATCACACAAATAGAAGGTACTGTCATCAAACGCAAAGTCCCTGAGACAGGAGGGTTGCTCCCAATCGGATAAATCAGAAACGCTGTCTCCGCGGAGTCTCCTGTCTCAGGGACTCCGGCGGAACTACACAGTAAAGAAAAATTTAATTTGGCTAAACAGTCAGGAAAAGTGTTGTGACTGATCACAGCTCACGGTGGAAGATGATCGATCATCAATAGAAAGTACAATGATCAAACGCAGAGTCCCCGAGACGGGAGACTCTGCTTCGACCTGCTCACTATTTCTCTTTTAAAGCTGGAAAAACAGCCTGAAAATCTTGATTGTAAATGACAGACTGGATCGAATCACATGGTTTTTTTCTGAGGCCGGTCTAAGCGTTTTCTCGTTGTCTCCGCGGAGTCTCCTGTCTCAGGGACTCCGACGGAACTACACACTAAATCGAATTTTGAATTCGTTATGCAGCCAGGAAAAGGGTTGTAACTGATCACAATAGTTACCGTGAATGAACGATCATCAATAGAAAGTACAATGATCAACGCAGAGTCCCCGAGACGGGAGACTCTGCTATGACGGCATTTTAGCTGCCTTTTAGTGATGTTTGTCGAAGCTAAGCTCAAACTTTACAAACGACCATAATATAAGGCACACTGAAAATCCAATGGACAGTCCAAATACGTGAATGGCGGAAAATGTCCGGAGTTTTATGAAATTTCGAAATGTAATTTTTATGTAACTGTATAGCATCTAAGGTGTATTTGATTTGTTTTAGATGTTTATCAGGAATTTATTCGAAATGATGGAAACCATCAAATTAAACTTTTACACTTTTGCTGACACGTGCCTCCTTCCTTCAAGTCTTGAACGAATTTAAAAAAACCTAGCTTCATACAAATCGTTGCCTTATGAACAATCGAGTCTTATCTGCCTATAGATACGTGAATTGCTTAACAATTTCATTACTGTAACATTTTAAGTCATCAAGCGTCATGCATAAGATTCTGGTAGCTACAATTTGAATCTTATGTTTGGTAACTATTTAAGAACCGGCCTTCGTAATTTACTTCGTTATCCGCTTTTTTCCTTTATCAACGTGATCGGCCTCTCGACAGCCATCACCGTAGCAATGTCCATCATTATGCTTGTAGCCGATCAGTTATCCTATGATCGGTACAATACCCGTGGCAACCGAATTTTTCAGGTGACTACCATAGGCGCGACCACTCAAGATGGACAAGGTGAGCCCAGCTCTTCATCCACTATGAGGCTCAGGCAAGAACTCCTGGATAGCTACTCTGGAATTGAAATGGTGGTACGTTTTAAAAAGGGCTTTGGAAATAGCTGGCTTGAATATGAAAATCAGGATGTAAATATCCCATTGACTGGATTTTTTGCTGATCCTGAAGTGTTTGATCTTTTTCAATACGAACTGGAGTACGGAGACCCGCGGACTGCTCTGCAGGATCCATTCACCGTTGTACTCACACGGAAAGCAGCAGACAAAATTTTTAAAGAAGAAAATCCGATAGGGCAATCCATCAAGGTGGGCGAGCTTGGCACATTTACAGTGTCTGGCGTATTCAAAGAGACGCGCAACAAATCGCACATCGTATTTGAAAGTTTAGCCAGTATGTCGTCGGTAAAGGGAATTCTTAATGAAGCACAGTACCGGAAGGAGATGGATAGCTGGACTAATAATTCCCATGGGTGGACCTACCTGTTACTGAATGAAGGAATCTCCACTCGTGATATGCAGTACCACCTGGATCAAATATACGACAAACATGTCGCCTCAATCACAAACCCCGACTTAGTGAAGTTGAAGTTTAATTTGCAGTCTATATTGGATATTACGCCCGGACCGATGCTTGACAATGCGATCGGACCGATCTTGCCGTGGCTCTTTGTGTATTTCTTTAGCGGGCTCGCGCTGATTATTTTACTGGCATCTTGTTTCAACTTTACAAACTTATCTATCGCTCGTTCATTGACACGTGCAAGAGAAATTGGCGTGCGTAAAGTTGCCGGCGCTACACGCGGTCAAATTTTTGTTCAATTCATTTCTGAGTCTATGCTAATCAGCATGTTCGCCCTAATACTGGCGTTCGGGCTTATGTACTTTTTTAAACCGATGATTATCCAGCTGAATTTTGCAAGGATTATTAATTGGGATTTACACGGAGATTTTTTGCTGTATACGCAGATTGTGCTTTTTGCCATTATAGTAGGGATTCTTGCAGGTCTATTCCCGGCACTGGTATTGTCTGCATTCCAACCAGTTAAAGTACTGAAGAATCTCCATACGATGAAGCTATTGTCCCACATGGGGATTCGCAAAGTTTTGCTGGTTTCTCAGTTCACCCTTTCGCTTTTCTTTATCCTGACGTTGATCTTGGTTTACAACCAACTTATGCTCTTTGTTCATCAGGACCTTGGCTTCAATGCGAAAAACAACATAACGGTACGGTTAAGCAATACTCCATACGAAACACTACGGACCGAATTACTGAAATATAGCAATATCACATCAGTATCAGCTGCATCACATATTCCTGCTTCCGGAACCTTTTACCACACAGGTTTTAAAAGAAAGTTAGAGGAAGTTGATTGGACCGACCTTGGATATTTTTTGGTAGACGAGAATTACCTGGAGAACATGAAGATTCAATTGTTGACTGGTAAATTTTTCATGGAGGCAAATGGCAGTCTGAACAGCGGCCATATTGTAATTAATCAAATGGCTGTAAAAAAATTTGGATTCAAATCCGATCAGGATGCAATAGACCAGCAGATAATTTTTCAAGGTGACTCATCAAAAAAGACCATTATTGGCGTGGTGCAGGATTATAATCACAAAGATTTATTCGACGTAATAACTCCGATGGGCCTTATGTACGTGCCCGGGCAATTTAGACTGATGCAAGTAGGATACATTGGAGCATATAGCGAAGCAGTTAATTCGATAGGCAAGGCCTGGACAACGATCAATCCGGATATGAAGATGGATCTTGAAAATATGGAAGAGGAGATCGTGCAATCCTATCAAGTGTTTTTCGGTGACGTCATAAACGTGATAGGCTTTGTTTCAGTGATGGCGCTTTTTATCTCTTGTTTGGGATTACTTGGTATGGCGGCCTACACAACCCAGACACGACGCAAGGAAATTTCTATCCGAAAAGTATTAGGTTCCAGCAATAATGCATTGGTAGTGCTCTTGTCCAAAGGTTTCTTAAAGATGCTCGCGATTGCAGTCGCTTTAGGTGTTTCACTTGCCTACGCCGTGAATGATCTTTGGCTTGACAGAATAGCGTACCATACCTCCCTAGACGTATTCTCGATAAGCATTGGCGTGTTGATTCTGATTTTTTGTGCAGCCATCACTATTGGTTCGCAGGCTATCCGTGCTGCATTTGTAAAACCTGTT
Source organism: uncultured Chryseolinea sp. (assembly GCA_946478915.1). The sequence goes on along the minus strand of CAMLER010000053.1, from coordinate 6,574 downwards.
GAGAACTTGAAAGGGGAGCAATAGCTGTAATGTTTATGGTGAATCAGGCAAATGAGCGCGCTGTCTCCGCAGACTCTCCTGTCTCAGGGACTCCGACGGAACTGCACACTAAATCGAATTTTGAATTCGCTATGCAACCAGGAAAAGAATTGTAACTGATCACAATAGTTACCGTGAATGAACGATCATCAATAGAAAGTACAATGATCAACGCAGAGTCCCTGAGACAGGAGACTCTGCTACGACGGTTGCTCACCAGCCGGGAGATTACAAAAGCTGTTTCCGCTATTAAACCATTTGAAAGTATCTTGAATTAACGCGGGGTGGGGTATCCTATAATTAAGCTTTTGGTTGTAAATTATTAATGAATTTTCGCGCAACTATAGCAGACGCATAGTAACGGGCCGGACAATACTATAAAAAGGCAAAATTAAAGTTAAATCTGTTTTAAGAACATAATTGTAAGTGAGTTAAGCTTTGGGATTGGCTTAGTGTTAGGTAACAGAAAATAAAATTAGATGAAAAAAGAGTGGAAGCCCCTGATGGTTTGTGGCCTGATTAGTGTTCTTGCTATTGGACTTATGACATCGTTTAAATATGACGATGTAGAGATTCAAATGCATAAAAGCAATTTTATTATTGATGCTGTACGTGCGTGCATTTATCTAACGGCGATAATTTTTACTTTTAGAAACTTATACATAGTCATTGACATGATGACGGACCGCTACAAAATACTGGCGGTATTTGTTGCAATTATAAACCCACTCGCTGCGCTGTTCGTGATCATTTTTATATATTTTAATGTGGTGTTAGTTGCTAAGCACTTGGATGCGGGGGACAGATTTGTCACTTCTATGGTACTTATGGTGTTGCTCGTTGTTCTTATTGTCGCACAGATTAGTATCGAAGTGAGGATCTTACGAAAGCTCAGAAAATTTATTGCGTAAGACGGGAATAGGAGTAAAGTTCGCGGAACATCCAACAATATTTATTCATGAATGCCGTCGATCATTTTTGATACCAATTGTGCTTAGTCTTCCAAGATACAAGCGGAACGCTTTAGAGCCTGAGTATGGATAGACAATATGAGATTGTAGGGTCCCTTGGTCATTTAATAAACGCGGCTACTGCGATAGGGAAAGGCGTGGTAAACATAGGCATATTCACGAGAAGTATGCCTAGTACGGCAATACCCCCGATCATATCAAGAGTAAAGATTTCTTCCGACTGGCTTACAGAAAGGCGAGGGTTGAAGGAGTGGGGAGGTTTTGCGGGATCTAGCAAATGATACTGAATCTTTATTATTGCGTTATGCACTAAAAATGAGACTCTTATCCGTGGCTTTGGCAATACGAAATTAAGTTCGCGATTCAGAATGCCCTCTATAATTGTCGCAATTCACCCTGCTAAAGTCGTTTTTATACAATGCCTTTACCTTAAGTACCTTTAAGTTTGTACCCGCATTAGGCAACCCATAACACACCTACTACGTAGGGTTACTAATATTATTTGGAAAGTTTGCACTGCGATGAATAATTTTCGCGTCGGGCTTTGCCGATAAACTAGCATTATAAAATGACAGAACCGATGGAACCAAAAACTGATAGTCCAACCGTTGAAGCGCAGCTGCCTTCTCCATCGACCTGGCAGGCATTAAAAGATGCCATCCGCGGGAGCGAAGCTGATTATACAAAGATTGATCTTAAAAGGGCGATATTCCTGCTGGCGGTGCCGATGATACTCGAGTTGATCATGGAGTCTACTTTTGCTATCGCCGATATCTACTTTGTCGGGAAGCTCGGAGCTTCGGCTGTTGCAACTGTTGGGCTAACGGAAACGTACCTTTATCTGCTATATTCACTTGCCATGGGTCTGGCTATGGCTGTCACTGCCATCATCGCACGTCGGGTTGGTGAAGGTAATAAGGAACAGGCTGGAATGACTGCCATTCAGGCAATTTTCCTGGCATTAATGTGTTCTGTCCCATTCGCGATCGCTGGTATTTTCTTTTCAAAGGAATTATTAACGTTGATGGGAGCCGATCAGTGGAGTATCGACAACGGGTATCGCTATACGCAGTGGATGCTGGGTGGAAATGTGGTGATTGTTCTTCTATTTGTCATCAACGCAATCTTTCGTGGTGCCGGTGATGCTGCGATCGCAATGCGCGTGTTGTGGATTGCCAACATTATCAACATCGCACTGGACCCAATTCTTATTTTCGGATGGGGACCGATCCCGGCAATGGGGATAGAAGGAGCAGCGATTGCAACCAATATCGGGCGCGGCATTGGTGTCTTGATCCAGGTATGGTCGTTGTTCAAGGCCGGTAAACATATCAGGATTGGGTTATCACAGATCTACTGGGAAGGAAAAACAATCTTGAACATTATTAAAACCTCACTGGGGGGAGTGGGACAAATGATCGTCGCCATGACATCATGGATATTCCTGATGCGGATATTATCGGATGTCAGTAGCGAAGCAGTAGCAGGCGCAACGATTGCGCTACGCGTCATGATGTTTACCATGATGCCGGCGTGGGGATTGTCGAACGCTGCGGCAACACTGGTTGGACAAAATCTTGGTGCCGGCCAACCCGATAGGGCAGAGTCTTCGGTGTGGAAAATTGGCTTTTACAACATGATCTTCCTTGTGATTGTGTCAGTTGTATACTTTGTATTCAACGAAGAACTCATGGCCATCTTTACAAAGGATGAAACAGTAATTGCCATCGGATCGGAATGGCTTCAGATCCTGTCATATTCGTTCTTTGTGTATGGATGGTGGATGGTATCCGGACAAGCGTTCAACGGCGCAGGCGACACAAAGACACCAACAAAAATAAATTTGGTTTTTTTCTGGTGCATACAAATACCCTTGTCCTATCTGTTGGCTATCCAATTGGGCTGGCAACATTCAGGTGTATTCTGGGGTGTGTTTATTTCTGAAACTTCCGTCGGGTTGTTTACGCTGTGGCTGTTTTCACGGGGACGGTGGAAGAGTATGAAGGTTTGAGGGATGGTGTGTCCTTTGTCTACCTCACTCATTTTGTTTCACGCAAAGTGCGCAATGTTAAAGCGCAAAGGTTCGCGGTGGGTGCATATCTTTGTATTTCCTTTGCGTTTCCTTCGCGTGCTTTGCGTGAACCTTTATTGAATTCAGGGTACACTCCATATACCTTGGATGGTATACCTTAAGTTATACCCTATACCATATACCCCTGAATCAAGTCAGTTCTTCCTTCCCCATGACCTCTCCCTTGTCCATCTCTTTGTCCGTCTCAATCTGAGGGATAGCCTCCGTAAATATTAGGCCCGTCTTAGCCGCGTGCTCAGCAGCCTCAACGGTATTATCGACGATAACCATTTCGACTTTATCGCCGGTAAGCGCTTTAGAAATTTCAACTGCAATTTTTTCCCGATCTTTCAGTTGGACGTCGCGGATATAAATTGCCAATATCCTTCCTGGAAAGTTTGCAACGATTTCTTTGTAAATCTTTGGATCTTCTTGTCCCGAATCGCCGATTAAAACAAAATTCAAATGGGGATAAGCCAACAAAATATTCTTGATTTCTTTGAATTTGTGTCCCATATGATCGGCTGATTCTTTGTTTCTGTCGAGACCGAAGTCGCGAAGAAGTAAGGGACCTTCCGGTATCTCATTGATATCAAGAAAATCGATAAGCAGGTCGTATAAATTCCAGGGACTGCTTGAGACATAAAAGAATGGATTGTTTCGCTTACCATTGCGACCGAGTTGTAGAGACTTATAGAATTCAGAAACGCCGGCGAACGGCAACCGCGAATGCGCATTGTGGAAGAAAGTATTACGCGCCATAGCCAGAAGGTTGGTTGCCGTTGTTTTTACGACGGTATCATCAATATCGCTGATGATCCCGTATTCGGCATCCGGAGGCGGCACCAACACACTCGCTGTGTCCTTTATGCCCGGCGAAAAACTGTATGGTGAATCAACAAGTTCCACATCGATCTCGTGCCACATGTCTTCCCATACAAGAGGTTCTTCAGTATAAAAATGGATTGTAAAATAGCCTTCGTTGTCAGTCAGCACAGTTTGACTTTTACCCTGGAAATCTATTTTTAATGTAGCATGTGGTATCTCGTCGGTCTCAAACCTTTTGTACATACTGAGCAAATTGTTCCAAAGAGATTCCTTGTTTTCGGCCTTTCGTATATTCTTATCCTTGAGCACCCGTCCCTTTACATAGAGCCTATTGATAGTGCCGTAACTTCGGTAAGTAACTATTTGTAGTGGCTTGTCGGTATTCAGTCGTTTCCGCAATGCAAAAGCAAGTTCATCATAACCCGTTTCCAGGCTGGTAGACAATTTTAAAAGATGCTTTTTCAATTTGGACATTTGCTTTATCCGTTATCCGTTATCTGTTATTCGTTATTCGTTATCCGTTCTTTTAGATTTTCTTTTGAATGAGCCAATGATGGCCGTCGGGATCCATTACTTCGCCTTGTCTATACCCATAATCATAGTCCTGCATTGGACTTAACAAAACTCCGCCTTGAGCAACTGCATTATCAATCATGGCATCAGGATCGGGAACAAATATGCCGATCAAATTTGTAACTCCGTTCAGTGTTTTAGGACTCATTTGCTTCTTACCAAGCACCTCTTCATGAATATGAAATATAGCGTCGCCGATAGACATTTCAGCAACATGGACAGTGCCATCCGGATTTTCCCACCGACGTAACTCAGCAGCACCAAAGGCTTTCTTGTAGTACTCCATTCCCGCAAGCACATTTTTCGTCTGCAGGTGCGGAGCAAAAATTGTTGTTGCTTTCATTGCGAAATGAATATCTGAATTTATAAAGTGTAAAGCTTCTCATAATATTCTTCAAGCATCCGCTTTACGGCAAACGGTTTATGGGTCGTTATCACACTTTGCTTCATCATTTCAACCCATTTTTTCTTGTCGTCATAGTAGGTAGGTATAACCTCCTCCAATAAAACCTTGTATAGGGATTTTTGGTCGTGTTCGTCGAGTTTTTTCTCACTTCTGTTTTCGTATCCGTCGCCTATCTGCCATCCGTTAACGCCGTGGATACACGCTTCTGGCCACCAGCCGTCCAATATGCTGAGATTGAGAACCCCGTTCATGGCAGCCTTCATTCCCGATGTTCCGCTCGCTTCCTGCGGCCGGCGTGGGTTGTTCAGCCATACATCCGCCCCGCGAACTAGCATGGAACCAATGGTCATGTCATAGTTTTCGAGGAATACAACAGAATCGGGATAACGTTTTGTCAGTGCTACAATGTTTGCCACGATCCTTTTACCGCCATCATCAAGGGGGTGCGCCTTTCCTGAAAAAACGATCTGAAGTTTTCCGCTTTTGAATAATTTGTCAACTTTAGATCGATCACTAAAAATAAAATCACTGCGCTTATAGGGAACCGCCCTTCTCGAGAACCCGATAAGAAGTGAATCCTGTTTTAATTTTACTCCAGTGCGCTCGCGGATAAAACCTATTAAATTCTTTTTGTTCTCCTGGTGCAGTTTCCAGATTTCGCCAGAAGGATTTTTCGCAGCCGTAACTACTCTTCCGTCCACCCAGGTCGGCAAATGAATTGCGTTGGTGATACCAATGATTTCTGAACGGTCCTTTACATGCTCCCACATTTTATTTGCGGTGACCGCGTGCAGTTGCGCTACCGCATTTGATTTGCGTGACAGCCGTAGCGCACCAACCGTCATATTAAAAGGTGAACCCCCCAGTTGTTTTAACTGAGATTTATTAAAAGCCCCATTGTCTGCACCCATATACAAAAGGCGATCGATATAATGAGATTCATTTCCCTGCACAACGGGAGTATGCGTTGTGAAGACGATTTCGTTTCGTGAAGCTGCAACTGCCTGATCAAACGTCTTTCCCTTTTTTATCTTCTCTCTAACCAATTCAAACCCCGCGAACAGCGCATGACCTTCATTAAAATGATAAACATCAATCGGTATCTTCAATGCACGCAAGGCTCTCACTCCGCCGATGCCGAGTACCATTTCCTGCGCGATCCTTTCCTCTCCAAACCAGCCATACAGCTGACCGGTGATCCAATTGTCTTCGTTACCCGGGACATCTGTATCCAGAAGATAAAGTGGCGCGTTCTTGAATTTGTCGCATAACCAAACCTTACATTTTACATCGCGCTTTCGAATATTAACCGTGACCATCACCCCAGTATCTTTCAGAAACGGATAATCATAAATCGGATAGGAGTCAACCGGGAAGCCTGCTGGCGAAAGACGCTGGTCAGTGTATCCCTGTTTCCATTTTATGCCGATACCAACAATGGGGAACTTATGGTCTCGCGCTCCTTTTAGATAATCTCCTGCAAGAATGCCGAGGCCGCCGGCGTACATTTTGAAACTGCTCTCCAGGGCATATTCCATGCAGAAATAAGCTACGCGTGGGTGTGTGGTAGAGGACATATTATAAGGGGTTTTAGTAAAAGTCAGCGAAATATCGACAATCCTTTAGTTATCCGTTAATAGTTATACGTTAATAGTTATCCGTTAATAGTTATCCGTTAATAGTTAT
>CAMLER010000052.1 GCA_946478915.1 uncultured Chryseolinea sp. | reverse complement strand
TATTCAGGACCAAAAGACATATGATATTACTTCGACATTAGGAGCAATTGTGCAATCCAGTGAAAGGCAGGTTCGCGCTAAAAGCAATACCCGTATCCTGGTTGGTGATTATGCATTTAATGATGAAAGTCTTGATGACAATTTAACAAGCGCACCTTCAGCATTGGAGATCAGTCTGCCGATCGATGCTGACTACCTTGGAATAAGGCGCGCTTTGTGGTCCAGCACGGATAAGGTCTATCGCGACGCTGCACGGCATTTCTTAAAACACCAGCAAACGTTGAAAGAGTCCGGAAAACGTTTGGATGAAATTCCACATCGGTCGTTCGCGAAGGGAAAACCGATTAATCTTGTTTCAACGGTTAAGCCATACGCATTTGACAGGTCTGAATGGGAATCTACGTTAAAAAAGTTGTCTTCGATATTTTTAAAATATCCTAATATCGTGTACTCTGGAGTGGTCATTCAATTTAATGAAGGGCACGACTACCTGGTGAACAGCGAGGGGGTGGTTGCAAAAATGCCCTTTCAAGAGACATCGCTTATTGTAATAGCACAAGGCAAGAATAATGATGGGGAATTTGTTGTTGACCAATTAATACATGAGGCTATAACACCCGACAAGCTTCCCGCTGTGGATAAGCTACAAGCTGAAATTGAAAAAATGATCTCAACAATTGGTACTCAGTTAACATTACCGAAACTTGAGGACGAGTATAATGGTCCTGTTTTATTGGAAGGTCCCGCGGTAGCCACCCTTTTTTCTACAGTGTTGTTCGATGGGGCTGAAAACGTCTATTCAAACAATTTTGTTCCTAAAATTTCGGGCTTTCAGTACTCGGGCAATAATCCCGGTATTGATAATAAGGTAGGTAAAAATATTATAAGCGAATCCCTTACAGTTCGCGCAAAACCCAGGCTAAAGTCTTTTGATGGTAACGAACTTTTCGGTGCTTTCGACATAGATGATGAGGGAATTTCTCCGCCTGATGAACTCACCATTGTTGAAAACGGTGTTTTAAGAAATCTGCTAAACGATCGGACCATAACCAACGTGAACCAGACGGCCAATGGTTTCAGTTCGGGGCCAGGCGTAGTAGAAATAACAACGACGTTTAAAAACACCGACAAAGAACTGCGGGAAAAATTATTGGCTTCTGCGAAAGCCGAGGGGCTGGACTTCGCGTTGATTATCAGACAATCGCCAACGCTCATGGGCGTCGTTAATGTCTATAAAATTTCAGTGAAAGACGGGCAGGAAGAGTTGATGCGCAATGCCTTGTTTTCAGAAGTTAATTTCCGCTCGCTGAGACGAATCCTCGGTGCGTCGGGCAATTATAAAGGGCATAATTTGAACACCTCGCAATTTCTCTACCCTGGTGCCAGCGTAAAAGGGAAGTCCTTCGTTGTTCCTGAAGCTGTCCTGGTCGGCTCGCTTGATGTTAGGCCATTCGAAATGCCTGCACTAAAGGAAGAGGATTATGTATCCAATCCGTTGCTTGAAATGAAATAGGGAATCTCATGTTGATCATTGTTTAATGAGCTCATCAACGATATTTCCTTTTTCGTAGACCACCAATTTTTTTACTTTGTTTTCCTGCATTACAAAATCGATTTCAAGGTCTCTGTCTCTGGCAAAAAATTTGGTTTTGTCCCGCGGTATTAAAACAAGTTCAAAACTCCCCATCACCAGTTCCACGCTATTTTGTTCTGCTGAGATGGTCGCGTTCCCCTTGCCGGCTGATTGATAATTTCCGGAAAAACGCTGCAGCTCCTGTTTACTTAGAATTACTTCTTTATGTTTATTGATAAACGGAGGGGGGCCATGGTCATAGCTGATAACTCGCGACATCTTCCACGTGTTATCTACATACTTCCACAGGTGTGTAAATTTCCCGTAGCCATCGAGGTATTCTTTTTTTCCTTTCTCATTAATGTAAAACAGGTGTTCACCTGAAATCAGAGCACCAAAATTGTTCATCGGAAACACTTTGACCGTGCCGGCAATTGCTTCACGCCTGAGCCGAAAATTTGGATTCCCGCATAGGCCGGTTCTAACTGCCGCATCGAATTTTTCCCTGGGTGCTGTCAGTCCATTTTTGTCATGATAAAATTCGAGATCTTCCGTAAAATAGCTCGACATCTTGTCAACATCACAAGCCGCGTATGCGACCCAAAAAATGCTGTCATGAAAAAGGATGGTTTTCTCAAGGTCATCAAGGGATTCAGGTGAAACACTCATTTGTGCGGGACAATTCAGAAAGGATGCAACAACGAGCCATGTTGCTAAAAACAGGACAAATATGTATTTCATATCGAGGGTTTTGGTCTGAAAGGCCGGACGATAATGATGCCACAAAAGCAGAAGTGTATTTTTCTTTGAAAAAGGAGGTTTGATGTCCCCGGCTGTTCAGGCGTGAACATTCCGTTCACTTTCTTTGAACAGTGCGTTATTCGGCTTCAGAATGATTAACGCAATGGAGCATCTTCTGCTTCCACTTCTTCTACTACCCGGGGAAGCTTCACTGTAAAAGTGGATCCCACATTGACCACGCTTTTCAATTCGATGGTCCCTTTCAGGCGATCAACTGATCGTTTTAAGATGTACAACCCAAGACCCGAGCCGGATGCATTATTGGTTGCGCGGAAAAACATGTCAAATATTCTGGATTGATAGATTTCAGGTATACCCTGTCCGTTGTCCTCTACTTCCAGAACGATGAAATCACCTTGTTCTCTGACGCGGATCTCAACATATGGTGCATCGTTGCCCGAATATTTGATTGCGTTTTCGATAAGGTTCTGCATGATCGCGTTTAACAAAGTCCACTCCGAATAAAATTCAAGATTAGGTTGAATTCGGATCGCAAAGCGAACATTAGCAAAGTTGGGCAGTGTTTCAAAGGAATTTATACAGGCATCGATCATTTTGGAGAAATCAATTCTGACTTTCGAGAGCCCATTGTTACTTAATTTTGTCAAGTTAATAAGCCCGGTGATGATCTGATTAAGTCGTTCGACTTGTTGATGCTGCTTTTCTATGTATTGCAGGGCATGCTCGTCCTTTATATCAATTTTTGCCAGGAAGCATAGTCCGAGCAACGACGAAATTGGACCGCGAAGATCGTGTGATATGCGATGGAAAAAAGCGTCAAGCTCCGCATTCTTATTTCTAATAATTTCGGTCTGAATTTTATTTTTTTCGAGAGTACTCGCCAGTTCTTCGTACGCTTTTGATAATTGCTCCGTGCGCACCATTACTTTGATTTCGAGTTCTTCTGTGGCTTCCCGCTGCAAGCGAAGGGCCAGCGCTTGGGCATCCTCTTTATCTTTTTTGAATCTTCGGTATTGGTCGCCTAAAGCAAAAGCGATTATCACGGTTTCCAAAGCACCACCGATTTCGACGAAATGGGTGGTCCAAAAGTTAAACTCCAGTACGCCGGTGTTTCGAAGAGTAAGTAACAATCCACCGATAAGGTATATCGACCATGCGGCGATATAATAGGTGGCAGTTTTATTTCCTTTTATCCTGCAGATAATGCCAGCGGCAAGCAATAAAATTATTGTTATCGAGATCAGGTTATTGCCGGCGGATGGGATAATGTCGGTGGCTACCAGGATGTTTGCCATAACACTCAGCGGTATTAAAGCTAACAGTACATAGTACATTATCCGCGCGTATCTCTTTACTTCTAAAAAACGGATGGAGAAAATGGCAAGAACCATCGTCAGAACACCCATAGACATTCGTCCTGCATAAAAATTTAATCCTGGATTCTCAGGCCAGATAAATTTTCCTGCATATCCGGACGCGGAAGCGAAAATGACTGATGTGCATATTATCGTCAGAATGTATAGAAGATAATTGATTTGTTTAAGTGAGAAGTACAATAGGAGGTTGTAGAAAAACATAACGATCAGGATGCCATAGAAGACCCCATACCCAAGGTCTTCAACACGGATCTTCTCACGAAATTTTTCTTCTTCCAGAATATAAATTGGAAAAGTTTTGGGTCCATCACCCGCTACCCTGATATAGATTGTATTCTCATCCCTGGCATCGAAGTTCAGATTGATCACATGCCCTGTATGCGAAATCTCTTTCTCGCTTTGTCTTCGGTAGTATCCAGCGACGGAATGCTTCAGACTGCCATCGTCTTGAAGCTGGTAAAAATCCACGAATTCCAGATAGGGAGCCGGTATTTCCAGGTACCACTGTGTCTCTTCTGTAAGTCTTTTTGTGTTGACCCTTAGCCATATGGTGGAACTTATGTAGCCAAACGTTAGCTTTCCTCCGGTACTGAATTTTTGCTGGATGTCCGGAGCCAGAATATTTTCAATTGTTAATTTACCATTCGAATCCAATAACACCTCAGCATATCGGTCCATACGGTAGACGCTACCTGGATCCTTCAGGAGGTAAGGTTCCTTGCTGGCCGCGGAATCTATGCAGATACAGATCAGAAGCGCGGTGACGCAATATGAGCCAAAACAGTAGCGCATTAGGGATTAAAAAAAGTAGGCTAAAATAGTCAAACTCGATGTGAATAGGACGTTTTTGGAACAAACCGTGTCTCGCCATGTAAGTTATTGTCAAAAGTTGCACCTTCTTCGTTTACAACCATTTCAGTCAGGACGCTACCATCGGCGCCTATCAGTCTAATGTTTTCGGACGGTTCGTTGTGTTTAACAAATTTTTACGAAATTCCGAATGCTAAGATTGAATATCCAAAATGAAGGAGGTGAGCACAATGATCCGGTCGGCTATTAACCTTTTTGCGTTTGTGATGACTGTTTCGTGCCTTTATGGGCAGAAGAACCCGGCTCAGCACCGTCCGAATATCCTTTGGATAACCTGTGAAGACATGAGCCCTCACTTAGGCGTATATGGAGATGAGCAGGTTAAAACCCCCAATCTCGACAAACTTGCCTCGGAGGGGATTCGTTACACAAATGCTTTTGCCACGGCTGGGGTGTGCGCGCCAAGCCGTTCGGCAATAATCACGGGTATGTATCAGCAATCCATTGGTACTCAGCATATGCGCACACACTTGTATCCCGGTAACAAGGACGCCTACCCGCCTGGTTACGTTGGTTACGCTGCCGTTATACCACCGGGGGTAAAGTGCTTTCCCGAGTACCTGCGTGCGTCAGGATACTATTGCACGAATAATGTTAAAGAGGATTATCAGTTTCAGGCACCACCAACCGTGTGGGACGAAAGCAGTTCCAAGGCCCATTGGCGTAACCGGAATGATCCGCAGCAGCCTTTCTTCTCGGTATTCAACATCACCACAACACATGAGTCACAGGTTTGGATGCGTTCAGAGGAGCCATTACTGGTTGACCCAGCCGCTGTCGTAGTACCGCCTTATTATCCCGATGTTGCCGAGGTTCGCACTGACATTGCCAGGCACTTGTCCAATGTTATGATCATGGATCAGCAGGCTGGAGAAATATTGAAGCAGTTGAGGGATGATGGTTTAGAAGATAACACCATTGTATTTTTCTATTCTGATCACGGCGATGGACTTCCATACGCGAAAAGAGAACTGTACGACAGAGGGCTGCATGTACCATTGATTATAAAATTTGGAAAAAACTGGACCTCGCTCGGTCCATCCTCGTCGGCGGGTGTGGTAGATGATCAGTTGGTTAGCCTTGTTGATCTCGCACCTACAATGCTCTCGCTTACAGGCAATAAAATCCCGGACCATCTTCAGGGCCATGTATTCCTCGGTCCGGGAAAAAACACTCCGCGTAAATTCGTTTATGCCGCTCGTGATCGGATGGACTCAGAATATGATCGCGTCCGGGCTATACGCGACAACCGTTTTCTTTACCTCAGGAATTATATGCCAGAAAAGCCTTTTTACCAGAATATTGGATACCGTTTGCAACAGCCGATGATGGTAAAGATCCTGCAAATGAAGGACGAAGGAAAGTTGAATGAAGATCAGATGTACTGGTTTCGCGAAACTAAACCAACAGAGGAGCTTTACGATTGTAAAAATGATCCCTATCAGTTCAACAATCTGGCTGATGATCCGAAGTATAAAGGAACACTGGTAAAAATGCGCAAAGCATTCGATGATTGGATGAATTCTGTAGGGGATCTTAGTGAAATGGAGGAGAGCGTTATGGTAAAGCAATGGTGGAGCGGGAAGGATGTGGCACCGGTAACTGAAAGTCCAAAAATAAAGAAAATGGATAACAGAATTATTGAATTATCCAGCGATGCAAGGGGTGCCTCAATTGGATTTAAGTTTAAATGGAAAGAAAACTGGCAGGTGTATACCGGTCCGGTAAATACCGACAGACAAGATTCGTTATACGTCGTTGCGCAACGTATCGGGTACAGCAAAAGTGATGTCATTTTAATAAGGCTGAACAACAAATGAAGGCCATAGTAATTTTTTTTCTTTGCTTTTTCTTTGGAGGTGTTTGCCTTTCACAGGAGAAACCCAATATCATTTTCATCATGGCCGATGACATGGGCTATGGTGACATTGAGCCATTCGGACAGGAACTGATCAAAACTCCCAACTTAATTCGAATGGCGCGTGAAGGAATGAAACTCACAAATCATTATGCAGGAACTTCCGTTTGTGCACCATCGCGATGTGTTTTGATGACGGGCCTGCACACCGGACACGCTGAGATTCGTGGTAACATGCAAAACAAAGCGGCTGCAGGTCAGCTTCCAATCTCCGATTCCACAATAACTATAGCTGAGTTGCTTAAAACTGCCGGCTATGTTACAGGTATGATTGGGAAATGGGGACTCGGTGACTTCGGTACCACCGGAGATCCGAATAAACAAGGCTTTGATTTTTTTTATGGGTACACTGATCAGGTGCTGGCACATAATCACTTTCCAGAATATCTGTATCGAAATTCGGAAAAGGAACTACTTAATAATAAGGTGAAGTACCTTGAAAATTCAGGTTGGCATAACGGCCTGGGAAGTGTTTCGACCGAAAAAAATGATTTTGCTGATGAATTGTTTACCAGGGAAGCGCTAAAATTTATCACAGAAAACAGCAATAACAAATTCTTCCTTTATCTACCCTTTATTATTCCCCATGTTAACGACGAAGCGGAGAGAGGTTTTCAATATGAAGCACCTTCGCAGCGTGGATACGCTTCCAAGCCATGGACTAAGGATGAGAAAGATTATGCAGCTTCTATTTCATTTCTTGATGAGTATGTTGGAAAAATTCTCGATCATTTGAAATCATTGGGTCTCGATAAGAATACATTGGTAGTATTCACGAGTGACAATGGTCCAAGAGTAGACAAATTAAGATTCAAGAGTTCAGGTCCGTTCCGTGGCTTCAAACGTGATCTGTATGAAGGGGGCGTACGGGTGCCGTTTATTGCGTGGTGGCCTGGACAAATCAAATCAGGAAGTGTAAGTGATCACATTTCGGGTTTCTGGGATTTCTTGCCAACGGTATGTACACTGGCCGGCGTTACGGAATCTTATACATCCGATGGCATATCACTTGTTCCCACGTTAATAGGGAAGGGAAAGCAACTACAGCATGATTATATCTATTTTGAATTTCACGAAGGCAACGGATCCCAAGCTGTTCGGCAGGGAAATTGGAAAGCGATTGTCAAGGGAATAAAAACCAGAAGCCCGGAGCCGCTGGAACTCTACGATCTTAATGCTGATCCTTCGGAAAGCACAAATCTCGCGAGCAAATATCCGAATAAGGCAGCAGAACTGCAGGCGATCATGGATAAATCTCACCAACCATCAAATGCTTTTCCGTTTTATGTTGAGACTGAAAAATAGGTTTCATCACAGAGTCAAGGAATTCATAGGTTTCCACAGAGGTATTTTGAAATGCGCTGTCTAAACTGTGCACTCTGTGACTCGGCGGTGAAAAACATCTCTAGAAAAGAGGGACAGTAAGGAACAAGGCATAGATGCCTCTAAGAAAGAACCAACTCATACCGCTGCTCCTTCAGCAATTTTCCAAACGCCGTAGAGTCCAACTCCTCCGTCAGAATAAACCCTCTACTTTTGTAAAGATGTGCAGCAGCAGGTAAGCCACTGGTTGTCCACAAGAACGCGCTACGGTATCCTTTTTCGTGAAAGTAATCCATAAACAGATTCATCAGTTTTCTACCTAATCCGATTCCTCTGTATTCTGGATGGAGAATAAAATAACGCAGCTGCGCAGCATTTCCAGGCCGGTGCATTAAAAGTAGAAAGCCCACCATTTTTTCATCATGCTCGCAAACCCAGACACAGTCTTTCGCAGGATCATACTGCTGGTAAAAATCATGCAATCCGGATGCAACGTACGATTCGAATGAAATTCCAAAACCGTACTCACGACTGTAAAGAATGCCATGAAGATATGTTACATATCCAATATCTCCAGGACGCAGTTCTGTGCGTATGTTGATGTCTGATAACCTTAACTCCCTTTTCATACTATTAATAAAGCAAAATAATATATCTAGTCAAACACCAGTGTAAAGGTAGGTTATGGAGAATTGTGGCATGGCACCTCGATGGTGATTGTTCACGACGCCTTCCCAGACCTAACGTTAGCTGGTATCATTTTAATTTTGTGACAATAAAGAATTAAAAAATATTAAAGGGTGAAAGCCTGGTATAACCTACTACTAATTTCTGTCGAAAATTCAATTTAATCCGCGTTGAAATGTTATTGTTGAATTGCGTTAATTGAAATGTTTTGATCTATGAACAACAATGATGTTACACGACATTAATCAATCAATACCAACCATGTATCGTGACATTGAGCGCGCTACAGTTTCTTCCGGCTTTACTATGCCCTCAGACATTTTAACCTGCACGCTGTTGCGGACACTTGCCTCGAGCAAGCCCGGGGGCAGATTTCTGGAATTGGGAACAGGATCGGGTCTTGCAACGTCATGGATATTGGATGGAATGGATTCATCGTCCGTGTTAACTTCAATTGATCATGACGAAAAACTGTTAAGCATCGCCAGGACATATTTGGGCGAGGATAAGCGACTTCAATTGACCCTTTCGGATGGGGAGGAGTGGGTGATGAGCAACAAAGACGCGCAGTTTGATTACATTTTTGCCGATACATGGCATGGCAAATATTTATTACTGGAAGAAGTGCTCGAGATGGTGAGGCCCGGAGGATTTTACATCGTCGATGATATGATTGAACAACCCAACTGGCCGGATGGCCATGCTGTGAAGGCCTTAAACTTGATTAAGTATTTAGACAGTAGAAATGATTTCCTTGTGACAAAACAAAGCTGGGCGTCCGGCGTAGTGGTCGCAGTGAAGCGTGTAGACTAGACGTAACACTGCAACCGCTGATTACAAGCTCGCTTTGTCAAGTGGCTACTACTTACCACTTACTACTTACTACTTACTATTTACTACTTACCGCTCTCTAACACCCCTTTCCAACACACAGCTCCAAATTAGTCTCACAGAATCAGTTCCATCTTCACATCTGCTGTTTGCAAATGGTTATTAGTTAGCGCTGTATGTTTAAATCCATATTTCCTGTATAAGTTCAATGCAGAAGTTAATTGGGAGTTAGAAAACAAGATCACCTTCTTCGCCTTTAACTCGCGCGCTTTCTCCAGACATTTATCCATCAATAACTTGCTCACGCCATTACCTCGCCATTCGGGAATTACAGTCATTTTTGCCAGTTCATAGACCTGGTCATGTTCCTTTATCAAGGCCGCGCTTCCAATGATATTTCCTTTCTCGCGGGCTAGATAAATAACGCCACCAGTTTCGAGAATCGTGCCCCTTGGATCATTCAAAATTCGGAGGTCAGGCTCTTCTGTAAGATGATATTTATCCAGCCACTCCAGGTTTATACTTTTAAAATCGGCGGCAAACTCGTCTGTGTAATCAATTAGTTCAATCATGGAAAACTATACGATTACTTAGCCCTCGCGTTGCAAAAATCTATTCATACCGCAGAGACTGAACTGGATTTGCCCTGGCAGCCTTAAATGTATGATAACTTACCGTTATCACGGCCAGCAATAAAGCAACTACGCCGGATACAATAAAAACAAATATTCCGATATCAGTCCGATACGCGAAGTTGTCGAGCCACTGACTACCAAAATAGTAAGCCAAAGGAACTGATATTACAAATGCAATAAGAACAAGCGACGAGAAATCCTTGATCAGCAAGGTAACCAATTCAAAAGTGGTTGCGCCATTCACCTTGCGAACGCCGATTTCCTTCTTCCGACTTTCGGTGGCGTATGAAGATAAGCCAAGCAATCCAAGGCAGGCAATGAAAACTGCCATCAATGAAAAATACTGAATAGTCTGTCCGAATTTATCCTCTTTCGAATACAGCTTGTCGAAATTTTGGTCCATGAAGGAATATCGGAAAGGGGTGGCTTCAAACTGTTTCCCCCATTCATGTTCAATCAATTTTACTGTTTGTTGAAGATCGTTCGATTTAACCTTAACACTTAAGACATTACCACCCAACTGCATTACCAATGGCTTGATAGGAACGTATAAAGGTTGGTAGTGAAAATCTTTAACCAGGCCAATTACTGTTCCTTCAACCTGGTTTGGACCGGTGATTTGCGTCAGCCTTCTTCCCACAACATCGGTTCCCCAACCGAGTGCCTTTGCCGCAGACTCGTTAAGAACAAATCCGGTGGAGTCTGTGGAATTTCCTACCTTAAACGGATGACCTTCTATGAATTCAATGTTGAGAACTTTTTCAAAATCGTGTCCTGTGAACATCAGGCTAAACCATTGTTGTTGTTCCGCCGGCCTTCCGGTCTCGACGAACGCGTTTTCAATTACTTCCTCTTGGCCTGGAATACTTCCGCCAAGTTGGGAGACGGCTTCGATACCCGCAACGTTGCTGAGCTCGGATTTGAATGCACCATATTGATTTGCCTGGTTAAAACCAAAGTCAATCATTAATATCTGTTCTTTGTTGAATCCCATATCCTTGTTATGGATATAATGAAGCTGCTGATAAACAATGCCAATACAAATGATCAATGAAATGGAAATCACGAACTGACTGACAACAAGGGCCTTTCGCAGAAAATTCTTATTTCCACCAACCGCTGCTTTTCCTTTCAGTACTTCAGTGGGACGAAAGGAGGACAAGACCAACGCCGGATAACTTCCGGCTAGCAGCCCAACCGTTATAGCGACTCCCAAAAGGATAGCAACGAGCGGGAAGTTATCGATTAAATTAATTTCAATTTGCTTCCCTGTAAGTTCGTTGAACGAGGGTCTTGCCAGCAAAATAAGCACAACGGCGATAGCGAGAGCCAGTGTGCTGGTCATGATTGCTTCGCCCATGAACTGCGACACCAACATTCGCTTGTGTGCTCCCAGCACCTTTCTTAACCCAACTTCTTTTCCACGTTTTGCTGCGCGTGCTGTACTGAGGTTCATAAAGTTGATAATCGCTATCAGCAAAATCAGGAAGGCAATAAACGAGAATAGATATACATGCTGAATATTTCCGTTTTGTTCAAACTCTAATTCAAGATTAGAGGTCAAGTGAACGTCATCTACTTTTTGCATCCGGAGTTTGACACCAGCGTCACTGAGATTTTGAGGAAAGTGAGCTTTAACAAAATTGGAAAGCCCTTGTCTTACTTTCTCTGCATCGCGTTCATTTTCTACCGTGAAGTACATCCAGGCAGCAACCCATGTCCACTGTGTATCAAAAAATGTAGGATTGTTTGCAAAAAAAGATTTGAAAGTTTCGAACGATCCGATCATGTCGAACTGAAGATGTGTATTGAGAGGGAGATCTTCTATGACACCGATTACTTCGAGGTCGACAAAGCTGTTAAGATTAAGACGCTTTCCTATGGGATCCTCGTCACCAAAATATTTCTTTGCAGCACTTTCTGTGAGTAATAGTTCGTTGGGTCCGGCCAGCGCCTTAGCTGAATCTCCTTTTGTGAATCTGAATTGATAAATTTCCAGGAACTCATGCTCGGCAAAAATGAAATTATCTTCGAAATATTCCTCATCATCAAGTTTAAGCACAGCCGACTGCCCCCAACTCGAAGGCCTGAAAATCAATGTTGCGTTGGTCACTTCGGGAAAGTCTGTCATCAATGTTTTCTTCGTGGGGAAAGGAACCGTAGCCGATTGAGACAAATGCGTGCCCATCGGGAAATCTTCCACAAGCCGGTAGATTTGATGATGGTTTGCGTAGTCGTGCTCGTAACTTAGCTCGTCCTTTACAAAAAGTAGGATAAGGATACAGGCCGCGATTCCTAAGGCTAAGCCAAGCGTGTTGATCAGCGAATAATATTTTTGCTGCACAAAATTACGCAGGGCAATTTTGAAGTAGTTTCGGATCATGATGATAAGTTAAGGGTCCAAGAAATTTACGCGTTCTTTCGGAGTTGCATATTATAAACGAGAAATGTCTAAATAAGTCCAAAAAATAATGACCTAACTTGGCTACCTCAATTTGGGGGATTTATCACTGTCCTGGGTAAAGAAGGCAGAAAGCTTCATAGCGGTTGTAGACTCTTGCTCTTTTCAATGCTGGCCAATAACATCGCTTCAAAATGAAGCGTTAGAGGAATTTAGTACCGATGTTTCACTTTAATTATCAATTTATGGAAAGACAACAGTTTAAGACCACGATCGATGCTCCGCGGGAAAAGGTTTGGGAGATCCTCTGGGGCGAGCAAACGTATCCACAATGGACGGCACCATTTGCTGAAGGGTCACAGGTAAAAACCGACTGGAAAAAGGGCAGCCGGGTTCATTTCCTCGACGGTAATGGCGATGGAATGATTTCAGAAATAGCCGATAAGGTTCCTAATGAATTCATGTCTTTTAGGCATATCGGTGTTTCTAATAATGGCAAAGAAGATTTTGAGTTACCTAAGACAAAGGGGTGGGATGGTGCCATGGAAAACTATACGCTCAGATCTGTGGACGGAAAGACTGAGCTTACCGTCGATCAGGATATCGAGGAGGAGTATAAGGACTATTTTCTCAAGTCATGGCCGAAGGCTCTTGAGAAACTGAAGAGCCTCGCGGAGGAAATGGCTTATCATGAATAAGCTTAAAGCTAAACGATAGCGCGGCAAGTTGACGAGCTATGTCAAGGCTTCACGGTGTAACGCGTGAATTATTACCTGGTAGAATTCAATTGACAAAATTATATGCCATCCCTGACGGGATTCGGATGGATCCAAAATCTTTTTTTCTACCGATATGCCGTCCCTAGCGGGACTTTGGTGTAACATGTGTTACATTTTCTACCGATATATAGTCCCTACCGGGACTACTAACCGCAGAATGTAAAATTCTGAATGTAAATTTTGAAATAATATCCTAACGGGACTGTTTATCCGAAAATGTAAAACTCCAAATGCTACACGGTAGGAGTTTGATGGATTAAAGTGCTGTGATGGAAAAACATTCAATAGGCGGAAGTTTAATTTGGTTGCTATGTGGACAAGATGATTGGACACAGCGTCCCGTCAGGGACGATTTATCGGTATAAGAAGTTACAACGTGTTAGATCAGAGTCCCGCCAGGGGTAACGTATGCGAAAGATAGAATATTGTCGACGAGAGTCCGTCAGGGATGATATATCGGTAGATGATGTAGCAAGGTGTTACACCAAAGTCCGCCAGGGGTAACGTATACGAAAAGATAGAATATTGTCCGACGAGAGTCCGTCAGGGATGATATATCGGTAAATGATGTAGCAAGGTGTTACGCCAAAGTCCCGCCTAGGAATAACGTATGCGAAAAGATAGAATATTGTCCGACGAGAGTTCCGTCAGGGATGATATATCGGTAAATGGTGTAGCAAGGTGTTACGCCAAAGTCCCGCTGGGGGTAACGTATGCGAAAAGATAGAATATTGTCCGACGAGAGTCCGGTCCGGGATGATATATTGGTAGATGATGTAGCAAGGTGTTACACCAAAGTCCCGCCTAGGAATAACGTATGCGAAAAGATAGAATATTGTCCGACGAG
>CAMLER010000051.1 GCA_946478915.1 uncultured Chryseolinea sp. | reverse complement strand
GAATGGCGTCGCAAAGTGCGCACCTCATTCCCTATTCCCTCCTTTCAAAATCGCAAACATGACAAAGTAGAATTAGAAATAAGTGTATAAATAAAAAAGGTGCTTCAAACGAGCACCTTTTTTTATGCTTTCATTTTGAAACAGCTGGAGATTGATTCAAAATTCGGCAATAGAACAAATACTAAGACCTGTTAGATCTATCTGCAATGTCTAAGCTGTAATCGGAAAAATTTCTGCTTCACTCTTCACGACCACGCCATCGCCTTTAACAGGTTTGATCTTATATCTGACACTGTCCTCTGTTCCCAGTGTATCATCACCATCTGCCATAGTGATCTCCACAATTTCATAATCGGTAAAGTCATCATCTTCTGTCAGATAGACCTTATCTCCTTCACTATATATCGGTTTCATAATTTTTATTGGGTTTAATGGAGGACTCTTGACAACAATAACAAAGTTCGTGCGTCTGAGTTCAGGAAATTGTTATACCTCATTAACGTAAACATTAGCAAGAAATTACAAAGTTCTTAGTCAAAGAAGGCCCCTCCTGTAACACTAATTGTGACAGGGAAACAATCAGCAGATGGAAGATTGCCCGTCGAAAAAGTACGCAGTGTGGAATAGAGACGGCAAATCACTGATGCTGGAAATGAATGGAAGATGTTTTGAGGATGGCATAATCTTAGAGACCAATTATATAGTAAAGCAACAACGCCATGAAGAAAATAATTATGACATTCTGCGCGGCCGCTTTCAGTGTCGCTGTCTTTGGACAACAACAGGATTCAACAAACAGTGCAGAATATAAAACAGATTTGCAGTTCCAAAATCCCGCTCTTGGCCAACCGAAAGATTCGCAATCGGTTTACACTCCGCAGTACGCTCCTCAGCAGCAACAAACATCCCCGATTATCCAGCAAAGATTTCAGACAAGTCCTTCGCTACAGTACCCTAAACTGCCGTCACAACCGGGACTAAGATTACAGCCCTTACAGACCAATCCCCAAATTCCCTCACAAACACAGCCGCTGGATCTAAACAGCAATAAAAACACAAATCAACTTAATCAGCGTGTTCAGCCATCGTCCTCCGAAACAGGTTTACAACGCCCGGGATAGAGTCGTAAAGCTTATGGCGTTGCATTTCAGTCACAAACACCTGTAATCGAGTGATAATATTATAAGAGTTCGCAATGAATAATTGCCTCCGGGACGCCAGCACCTTTGGATCGTTAATCGAGTTATGGCTAATATATTCTTGGACCTTGTAAGGCCGGGAAAGAAATTCCACAATACAAACAACTGTAAGCCTACCCGATGTACTAATAATGGCTAAAACCACCATTTTTTTTGGAAAATATCCCAAATTGAGAGTGACGTAAAAAAATATTTATGTAAGGAAAGGATTTAAAGTTTACATTTTGCCTGCTCGCCATATATAGTTACGCAATGTCTATAGGAAGCCTCGTTTGAGGCATTTGTTTAGGTTAACACACCCTTAACTATGAATGGCGGAAATATACTCAGGGTCAAAATTGGGTCGGCAGCACGAAAACCGATATTCTTTTTACAACACACACCCTTCCATTTTAGATTACTTTTATGCATCTGTCTATTAGCCTCTTTTACTCTGGCGGCGCAAGACCCGACGTTATCGGGGATTGAAGCCGCCCCTTTAAGTTATGATGAAGAGCAGGCTGCTACGGCCATAACTGAAACAATACTGGTCCAAGATCCCGATAGCCCATTACTTGCGAACGCTACCATTACAATTTCTGGTAATTTGGTGAATACGGAAGACGTGCTTGAATTTACTGATGCTTTTTCAATTACAGGATCTTTCGATGCAGAGACGGGTACACTTACATTGACAGGTCCCGCTTCGCCTGCAGACTTCACCAATGCAATTCGGTCAGTATTATATAAAAACACCAACAACGCTAACCCATCTGTTCTCTTAAGGACTGTTTCCTTTTCTGTGAATGATGGGTCTTCATCCAGCCTACCCGTTACGCGAAATATTCAGGTAAACGGAATAAATGACCTTCCAATCGGCCAGGATGACTCATTTGTTATGTATGAGGATACGGAATTAGATTGTGGTTGTATTTTAATTAACGACACAGATCCGGATGGTGACGACCTGATTGCAATACATGGACAACCACCTGCCAATGGAGTAGTAAGTGATTTAGGAGGATTTTTTATTTATACGCCAAATCCTAACTTCTACGGAACTGACACCTTCACCTACTACGCAAATGATGGCCAGGGAAATTCGAATGAAACCACTGTACATGTCACCATACTTCCTGTTAATGATGCCCCAATCGCCTTTGACGATGCTGCAACCACAGATGAAGATATTGCAAAGGAAATTTTTGTGCTGACAAATGATATCGACATCGACGATGTACTTATCGGAAGCATGATCGTGATTGTCGATTCACCCGTTCATGGTTCCATAACCGTCGATGCAAACAATGGTGCTGTTACATACACTCCACACCTGAACTACAACGGTACGGATATATTCACATACCAGGTTAAAGATGCAAGCGATGCATTGTCGAATGTTGCTGCAGTAAACATTACGATAAATCCAGTGAATGATGCGCCGGTTGCCAATCCCGATGTGGCAACTACTGATGAGGAAGTAACCGTGTCAATTCCTGTTCTGACAAACGATGTCGATGTTGATAATACGCTGGATGGTTCCAGTCTTATTATAGTTACTTTGCCTGAACATGGTACGGCGGTCATCGAACCCGTGTCCGGCACAATTCAATACACACCCTCCATTGACTATAATGGAAATGATTCATTTACCTATCAATTAAGAGATGCAGAAGGAGCGATATCCACGCCGGCCGCTGTTACTGTAACCGTCACACCAATCAATGATGCTCCGGCGGCTAACCCAGATGTTGCAACAACTCCGGAGGATACGCCAGTATCAATTCCAGTTCTCGCCAATGATATTGATATTGATAATACCTGGGCAGGCGCGACACTGATAGTCTCAGCAAATCCTTCCCATGGGACGGCTGTTGCAGTGTCCTCAACCGGCAATATTGTATTTACTCCTGAACAGAATTATTTCGGTAACGATTCATTCAGCTATCAGATTAAGGACGCGCAGGGTGCACTTTCCAATGTAGTTTCGGTTACTA
This sequence comes from uncultured Chryseolinea sp., assembly GCA_946478915.1. The sequence continues at coordinate 10,925 of CAMLER010000051.1, read as the reverse complement.
TTGAAGTAACTCCTGTCAACGATCCGCCTATTGCAAATGACGATGTGGCGACTACAGCTGAGGAAATGGCGTTAGGAATCGATGTACTTGCGAACGATACCGACGTAGATAATTCCATGAACACAGCTCACCTCATCATAGTGAGTAATCCGGCAAACGGAAATGCTGTGGTTGAACCAAATGGTACCATCTCCTACAGTCCGGTAAAAGATTTTACGGGTGAAGACTCATTTACCTATCAGGTTGAGGACGCAGCAGGTGCCAAATCTAATGTTGCAACGGTGACCATAGTGGTTCTCCCCGTAAACGACCGTCCTGTAGCTGTTGATGATGCAGCTACAACAAATGAGAATACAGCTGTGGATATCGACATTCTAAAAAATGACTTTGATGTCGACAATTCAATATTACCCTCTTCAGTAGTTATTGCCAGTAATCCTGCACATGGAAATGTCACAGTGCAAGCTTCAGGTCAGGTAACCTATACTCCGCAGACCGGATTCATTGGCGTAGATGTTTTTTCCTATACCATTCAAGATGCAAGCGGACTAAAATCCCTTCCCGCAACCGTAATTGAAGTTGAAAACAAAGCGCCTGTTGCCGTCGACGACGCAGTAGAAAACAGTTCTCTCTCCCCCATCACAATTGATGTACTTGCTAATGACTATGACGAAGACAACAATCACAGTGATCTTGTATTAATTTCTGTAAGCAATCCGGCATTAGGCACGGTAATTATTTCGGAGGGTAAAATAATTTACGCACCGGCCGGGATGGTCAACTCAACGGTAACGTTCAGTTATACTATCCAGGATCCGTCAGGTCTTACTGACGAAGCCACCGTTACCATCGAAAACTCCTTCCCTCCCCTTTTGGTTTCAGAAGGATTCTCACCTAACAATGACAACAACAACGATACGTGGTACATACAAGGCATCGAATATTATCCAAATAACGCAGTGAAAGTGTTTGACCGATGGGGATTCCTTGTCTATCAAAAACAAAACTATGAAAACGTTTCTGCGCCATGGGATGGACGCGGCAATGCAGCACAGCATTCGGGAAAGCTTCTGGATCAGGGAACTTATTATTACATCCTCGAGCCGGGAGGAGAATTGAAAACCATGAATGGATACGTGGTTATTGTTAGATAATCGAAAGACAGGGAATGCAAATTGACGAGAAGAGACTTATTCACGAAAGATAACGGAAGTGAAAAATTTTTTAATTATCATTCTGGCCCTTACCAGTATCATTATTTCACGGAATGGGTATGCGCAACAAAATCCATTATTTACACAATACATGTTCAATGGATTGGTCATTAATCCGGCATATACAGGAAGTCATGAGGGAATGACCGCTACGGTTGCCGCGCGTTCTCAATGGACAGGAATCAAGGGCGCACCCCAAACACAGGTAGCTTCCTTGCATTCACCATTAAAATTGTCTCGATCCGCTGCAGGCGCAGTATTGGTTCACGACCAGGTGAGCGTAATAAACCAATATATGGCTTATGGAACCTATGCCTATCGAATACCGGTTTCAAAATATGGAAAACTTGCATTGGGAGGACAAGCAGGCGTAACCTATTACCAGGCAAATCTTGCTGATCTGAACATAGTAACGCCTAACGGTCAACCAGATCCGATCTTCGCGCAAACAGAGAGCCGGTTGCTCCCTAACCTGGGTATTGGTGCATACTATTATTCAAGAAAGACGTACGTTGGATTATCCTTGCCAACGTTGATCAATAATCGATGGAACAACGAGAGCGAGTATACCCAGGCCAGACAGAAACGGCACTACTTTCTGTCTGCAGGGCATGTATTCACTCTTAGCCGAAATCTGAAGCTTAAGCCAAATGTCCTTTTGAAATGGGTAGAAGGAGGAGCGTTTCAATATGATATCAATGCAAATTTACTCATCCACGAAATGCTTTGGATCGGCGCTTCATACCGGATGGACGACTCGATAGATGGTTTGCTTGAAATGCATATCAACAATCAGTTAAGTCTTGGCTATTCATATGGTCACCCCATCAGTGCACTTTCTACTTTGCAACGCGGGACCCATGAGGTTGTATTGAACATACGTATGAATCGCAAGAAACACATAGTCTTTTCACCTCGTTATTTTTGAGTATGCAAAGGATATTTTTAATAGCAATCTTCGCTCTTACGGCAACGGCCGCATGGTCGCAGCATAGCAGCGCGGCATACCGCAGGCTTGCGGATTCTCTTTATGCCCACCATCATTATCAATTTGCTGCAGACTATTATCAAAAAGCACTAAAAAAGTCGCCGCATCAGGGAGATATCATGCTTTCGCTGGCAAAGAGCTATCACAACATCAATCAGATGGCAGAATCTGAACAGTGGTTTGTTCGGGCACGGCAAAACAAAGGACGATTTTCGATAGAAGACTATTATCAATTTGCGCAGGTTCTTATCGTTTTAAAAAAGACCTATACCGCTGACACACTCCTGCAACATGTCTTGAAGAATGACCCGGACCATGAACTGGCATCCCGGATGTTGAGTGATCTGCGGAACTTTGAAAAGTATATCCAGGACTCGGCCTCGGTCGCTGTTCAACGTCTTCCCCTCAACACAGAAGAAAGTGAATTCTCCCCGGTGTATTATAAAGACGGCATCGTATTTTCTTCTGCCAGACGGGAAGGATCAAGTAAGCGGTCACACTGGGATAACAGTCCATTTCTGAATCTCTATTATTCGCGAAAAGATCCTCGCCAGGAATTCGGATCACCAATTTTATTCGAGGATGATTTGAGCACAAAGCACCATGACGGTCCTGCTGCGTTTTATGATGACTATAAAAAAATGATCATAAACCGGAATCAGAAAATAAAAGTTGAAGGCAGAAGAAAGTTGTATGAGTGGCGACCAGGATTATATGAAGCTGCGTTAGACAAAGACAGATCGTGGCAAGTTACACCGTTGCCCTTTAATGATCCCCTGTATTCATACATGCATCCATGGATTTCCAACAACGGAAGAGTTCTGTACTTTGCTTCTAATATGCCAGGCGGATATGGTGGCACAGATATCTACCGGGTAGAGCGGGAGAATGGTTCGTGGCGAGTCCCGGTAAACCTTGGACCTGCTATCAATACCCCACAAGACGAAGCCTTCCCCTTCGTGGTGGACTCAACACTATACTTCGCATCCAACGGCCACGGTGGTTTAGGTGGGCTTGACCTGTTTAAAAGTGTGTTGGCTAATGATGATTACTCCACGCCGCTTAACCTAGGCTATCCCTTAAACTCAACCGCAGATGATTTTTCGTTAATAACAGATCCAACCCAACGGAACGGCTACTTTGCATCAGCCAGGTATGGCAATGACGATCTTTTTTCGTTCCGGAAATTGGCGACAAATCAGGTCCTTGCCCTTGGCCTTGTTACCGATTCGTCGGGACATCCTATCGACGGCTACAGAGCTATCGTTACCGACAAGAATTCAAACTCAAATATTCCAGTGCAAATTGAAAAGGGTGTTATGAATTTTCTCGGAGACCGTGACAACACGTATAGAATTTTTGTTGAGCACGACAAATATGAAAGTGCCTCCGAAGAACTCACTATACCATCGCAAGGACCGGAAACCGAAAAGTTCACGATTGTTTTGAAAAAGAAATCGGACGATCAAAATTCAAAACTTCTCGTTGTTAATACAGACAAGGGAACTTCCAGAATGTATCTTAAAAAAGGAGATGATTTGACCGAGATAACGGAAAAAGATAGTCTGCTATACCTTCAAACACCAGAGGGAAATGAATATCTGGCCAAGGGAAATCTAACAGATGCTTCAAAGGTCTTGAAAGAACTGGGTTTGCAAAAATCAGATCGTACAAACCTGAGAAATATTTACTTTGACTTTGACATGGCCACCCTCGACGAAGGCGACAAGATATATCTTAACGAAGTGAAAAACATCCTTGAACATGATCTGACGCTCAGCCTGGTAGTTGCTGGCCACGCCGACGACCGGGGCGATGATGAGTACAATATTAAACTCTCCCGAAGAAGGGTGCAGGCCGTTAGCAAATACCTCATCAGTCAGGGAATTGACAAGGATCGTATTATACCGAAGGCGTTCGGCGAATCTTTGCCGGTCGTACCATGCTTCAATGCCGACTGTTCTGAAGAGGACCACCAAAAAAACAGAAGAGCTGAGTTTGTACTGAGACATAACGAGGTGGGGCCTCCAACCTCATCTTTGCTGCGACGTCAGTCGAGCGCCGACAATAACAACCAGAGGTAGTATCAAAACTTTACCCGTATTTCTACGGAGGTGTGGCAAGTCGGGATTGATTTGTGTCAAATATTGCACACCTGCAATATTTTTTCTTAATTCTGCTCATAGGGAGGCACGGTTCCAAATGAGAGCATCTCTGAAATTTTACACTTGATTTTCAAATTCAGCAGATATTTTTTACACTCAAAAAATTCAAAAAAATAATTTTTGCTATAAAGGAAGCGTGCATTCTACCTCGTTGCTCCCCAGGCGAGTAAAATACCAACTATTTGCAAAAATGTATCTTCATCCCAGGAATGGTATTTGTTGATCTTGACATAGAGATCTACCAATCTAAAATTTATGAATATTAAGAAAACGATACCCGACATAGACCATAATATCATTTCTCATTTCATTTGTACGCATCGATTGGATAGTACTGTCGTTGACCTTGACCCTTATTTGCTGAAAAAAGACTTGATTTTTTTTCCTGTACGTAAAGCCAGTGAGATCAAAACTATTAGCGGGGCTGGTGCTCAGCGCTACGAGGATCGTATGAAAGCGTTGTTCACGATGTACAGAATAAACAACTAAGTAGTTGCGTCCAAACCATTTTTTCTTGCTAAAAGATTAATCGGACGAGCGCGTGTTATCTGCTCGTAAGTTCCTTTTTACACCAGCGGGTTGTTAAATTTACCTTGGTGGCTGTAATGGGTGTGCTATCTGAGTTTGTAGAAACTCGCCATACTTTTTTACCAAATCGATTTGCTGTAAATTTCGCATTATGGCTAAGTCGCTTCTTCATTCACTAATAGTTCTTTTTGTTTCTATTGTATTCTGTTCGTGTGATTCGAATAGTGCGCAAAAAATAGTTAACAAAGCAATAGAAGCTCATGGTGGCAAAAAGTTTGAAGAAATCAGGATTGAATTTGATTTCAGGAATCGTCACTATACCTCTACCCGCGACGGCGGTATCTTTACATACACCAGGGAGTTCACTGACTCTACCGGGAGAATAAAAGACGTCCTGACTAATGACAGCTTTCATAGGGAGGTTAATGGCACTCGTTCAGCAATTACCGATGAAAGAGCGAAGGCTTTCTCAAATTCCGTTAACTCCGTGATATACTTCGCTCTGCTTCCCTATGGATTAAATGACCCCGCCGTAAGAAAGTCCTATCTGGGTGAAAGCACAATCAAAGAGAAAGCCTATCATTTGATAAAAGTAACATTCGACGAAGAAGGTGGTGGAAAGGATTTTGAAGATGTTTTTCTTTTTTGGATTAACGTTGAAAACTTTCGTGTCGACCATTTTGCATATTCTTATCAGAGTGATGGCGGTGGCATCAGATTTCGCGAGGCTATAAACCCGCGAGTTGTTGAAGGTATTCTCTTTCAGGACTACAATAATTTCAAACCCACATCAGACACGGTAACGTTAGAGGAGATGAAGGAGTTATTCGAATCCACCGGGTTGGAAAAAATGTCTGTGATCAATCTGGAAAACGTCGAGGTTAGGAATCTTTAGGAAACCTGTGAACCACGTCCGTTATGACGTTTGGGCAGCAACCAGGGGTGGATCATCTTTTCGTGCATGTACCCTAATAAGTGACACTTAAGCCAAACTCAAGGTATTCGTAACCCGTTGACGTAGCCTGTGAACAACAGGTTTACCGATGTCCATAATAACGCTTAAAACGGATTTGGAGAATGAGCTCAGCGCTATTCTTACCAAACGCGTAGATCATCATTTCAGCGTTTCAAATTCTGTGGGGAGCTTTGAATGCAAAGTTTCACCATATAGTGATTTCCTCAGTGTTCGACGACAATTTTCCAATGGGGCTCATCCTGTAAGTATTCCCTTTACAGCTGACCGTCCAGGGCTTGTCATGATGTTTACCTTTGAAGGTAAGTCAGCATTTTACGACCGCCACAACCCCTATCTTCAGCTACCACTTCGGCATTCCCTTAGTTATTTTAATGAATATGATTGTACAAATCTGCTTGACATAAAAGGTACCCAAAATGACATTACTTTTTCCCTTAGCGAGCATTTCTACAAAAGTTTCATGGCTGAAAGCACGATAATGCCGGGTAACCGTCTGTTCGAAAATATTCTATTACGGAAGACGATGAATATGATCAATCATCATTTACCTATGGATTCTGGTATCTCCGGCATTCTCCAAAATATCATTCATTGCCCTTACAAGAACGATGTGCGGGAAATGTATCTGCGGGAAAATTTGCGCGCGCTGATGTTTCTTCAATTGTTTCACTTCCATTCGATTGCTACCGGTAAGGAACTATCCATAGATAAAAAATTAACTTCGAAGGACCAGGAAACACTTCATGCGATCAAAGATTACCTATCTATTAAATTTTTAGAACCGACATCCTTGGAAGGCCTTTCGAAACGTTTTGGCCTCAATGAATTCAAGATAAAGTATGGGTTCAAAAAAATGTTCAATACCTCTCCCATAAGATTTACCCAACAGAAGAGATTGGAGCTGAGCTTGCTATTGCTGCGGGATACGTCACGTACGATCGATGAAATAGCATCCACTGTGGGATATAATCATGCAACAAATTTTTCAATCGCTTTTCGAAAGACTTTTGGAAGGTCCCCTCAGAATTTCCGTTGATTGTAATAGTCTAAAGTTTAAGGTTCAAAGTTTCGCAATCGACACACCTTATACCTTATACCTTATACCCTATACCTTTCCAGTAAGTTGAAGTTTGAGGTTTAACCAGATCGAGGATTAACAAGAATCGTTCTGATAAGTAAAAGTACTTTTCGCATAGATGTAAATACTCTCCTCATACCACCCCGGCAATGTGGCTGACGTTCAGAGTAAGTAAAATTTAACACAAAATGAAAACATCTATTTTAGTACTTCTATTTGCAGCGTTCTTTTCCTGCCACGAGTCTGACAGACTCGTTGAAGGCACATCGCCGGGTTCGAACACTTTGAAAGGCTATTCTAACGACGTAATCCTCGATTGGAATAGAACCACCCACAAAACTATGGCCGGACCGACGTACGACCCATTAGTAGCATCGCGAATTCACGCACAGGTACACATTGCCATGCATGATGCCCTCAACAACATCAGCGGGACATATGAAACATATGCCTTAAAAGATGAAGACAAAAAAGCGCATCCCATTGCTGCTGCAGCATCAGCGGCGCATACCGTACTCGTTGCAACATTTCCCGACAAGAAGAATATGCTCGATTCAGCATTGCAAGCGTCCTTCTCCAAGATTCCGGCCGGGAATTCGCTAGAAAGTGGTGTAGAGCTGGGTGTAAAAGCAGGCAATGCAATCTTATCTGAACAGTCTAACGAAGGTATCTTTCAAAATCCTGTTGGCGAAATTCCAGTGAGCTCGGAACCAGGAGTGTACCAGGCTGTCCCACCAACTCCATTTGTTTATGCTCCTTTTTGGGCGAACGTAAAAACTTTCTCACTTGAGAGTCCAAGTCAGTTCCGGGTTACAAACCATCCGACAATTGCATCTGAAGAATATGTTGATGATTTTAATGAAGTAAAAAGCAAGGGTGCTAAAAATGGTTCAACTCGTACAGAAGAAGAAACACTAATCGCAAAGTATTGGTATGAGCTCTCAGAAATTGGTTGGAATCGGATAACGCTAAATGTAGCGGCAGAAAAAAAGACAGATCTCCTTACAACGGCACGGCTGTTCGCACTTGTAAACATGGCGTTGGCTGACTCTTATACAGCGGGATGGGAATCAAAGTTTCATTATAATTTTTGGAGACCATATACAGCCATCAGAATGGCAGAAAATGACGGTAACAAAAATACCACCCCTGATATTGCCTGGGAATCCTTATTGGACACGCCTCCAGTCCAGGACTATCCATCAACCCATAGTGTTCTCGGCAATGCTGCTGCGACAGTTCTGGCCTCGTTACTTGGAGACAATTCGGCATTTACAATGACCTCCCCAAGCGCCGATCCCGAACACCCTACCCGCGCCTTTACCAGCTTTAGTTCGGCAGCTGTGGAAAATGCCGAATCAAGAGTATTGGCCGGACTCCACTTTAGATTCTCCTGCACTGCCGGGCTCGACCTGGGAAAGAAAATCGGTGAGTGGACTGTAAATAATCATTTGAAACCGATTAAAGATATTTAATGCGTGGTGAGGTGAGGTAAAAGAAGGGCAATGGTGCCCTTCTTTTTTTGAATTGTCCGGATTTTTTATTCCACGGTAATGATTAGGATTGCCACATTTTTCATTCTAACCAGTAGAGCATCGATTTGACAAAAAATTAACCACGGAGTAGGCCGTGGTTAATTCTATTATAGGACCCAGCGAGGTGGGAGCTAATTGCTTTGCAGTCGAATAAAATGCAAGCAACAGCTGGCCTCATTTCAATATCCCTGGTTCTGCACCAAATATCCCGGCACATTCGATGCCCCGTCAATAGCTGACTGGGGAATGGGAAACAGTCTTCTGGTCTTATCGTTATTTGTTTTTTCAGTCCAGGTATCCTCATATTTTCCAAAGCGAATCATATCTGTTCGACGCTGCATTTCCCAGTAAAATTCGAAACCACGTTCCCGAAAAAGTATATCAAGATCGATAGCATCAAGCGCTGGCGGAGGCAACCCCCTGGCTGTGCGCGAAGCACGGACAAAGTTTACATCGTCTAGTGCTCCGGAGTCATCTCCCTTTCGAAGCTTGGCTTCGGCGCGCATCATGTAAGCATCGGCGTAGCGGATAATAATAATATCTGCTTCACCCTTGTTTCGCCCGGTATCAGATTTCTTGCTGAACTCGTATTTCTCAACGCGATAACCTGTGCTATACCCGCTTCCCTCGGGTGTATAATCGATTTCCCTGGTAAAATTTACTAACCTTGTCTTATCAGCGCGAGTAATATTGCGCAGTTTTCCGATCCTGTAACTTACGCCATCGGCGCAGCGCTTAAATGGCTGGCCATGCGCATCTGTAAGCAAACCATATTGTTGTCCTCGCAAAATACCACGATTGATCTCGAAATCTTCTCCAGCAATACAGGAGTCAGCAGGAATTATCAAGTTTTCTTTGAAAAACCTCGGATCCATTGTTGCCGGATCGGCGCCACCATAGGCATCTACCCAACTATCGTAGAAATCAGGCGTAATGCCTGGACCATCTGTACCATTTGCTCTGACAAATTCAGGGAGAGGAAATTGATCTCCTGACAAAGAGAAATATGCCATTCTGTTATGGCCATTCAGATCAGCACGTTGATCGACAGCAAATATCAATTCTTTGTTATCGTGGTTTTCGTCATCGAAAATTTCGAAATATTCAGGAGACAATTGGTATTGCCCCGAATTGATAATATTGGTTGTATACTCGATAACCCTGTCCATATCCGCAGCCGTAAAGTCATAATTGTCTGCATAAGGATCACGATAAACCGGCGCATTAAGGTGCAGCCGTGCAAGTAGGCCCCAGACAGCCCCCTGGGAAATTCGTCCCGGGCCAACCGAATTACTCACGACATTTTCAACGTCAAGCAACTCGTTCTTTATATACTCCACAGCATCATTCCCCCGAAGAATGGTGGACGTTTCACTGGCGTTTTCCTTGACAAACACCAATCCAAAAAGATCGAGACTTAGCATGGAATAGTACGCCCGTAGGCCGCGGACCTCTGCCAGATAGAGTGCTGCATCAGCGCCCTCAGTATCCCTCAATACGTTAATCGCTGTGACCGTTCTGGAAATACCCTGCATTATCGAATTCCATGCATCGTTCAAACGGACGTGTGCGCTCGTATAGGTATGTCGATGCATGTCGATGTAGATTCCATTATCACCCCAATCCGTTCCTCCTCTGTAGGGAAGAATAGCCTCATCTGTAGAGATCTCCTGAAGAGCAAAATAATTCGTATGCTGAAATAGCCCTGGCAATATCGCGTATGCAGGGGCGAGGTTCCCATCCAGAATTTCTCCGGCAGTTGCCCCACCTGTTAGGGATTCGTCGAGTACTTCTTCTTCAAGGTCAGTGCAACCATCCAGCACCGTCATACCAAAAAGGAAAGGCAGTATCATTAGTATTTTTTTCATAACTATTAATCGCTGGTTAGAATGTAACATTTAATCCGAATACAAATGTCCGGGCCTTCGGGTAACTGAGATAGTCAATCCCGTAGGATGTTATACCTTCAATACTTCTGTCCGTATTTACTTCCGGATCGTAGCCATCATAATCTGTACTTACAAATAGGTTCTGACCGGTTACCGAAAGTCTGAGAGCACGAACCCATGTTCCAATACCCAATGCCTGTGGATTAAAATTGTATCCCAGGCTGACATTGTTCAATCTAAGAAAGGAGGCATCCTTCAGATACCTTGTGGAGACAGATGCCGGATTGGTGAGCGATTCCTCTGGAAATTCAACGGCGGCAGAAGTTGAATTCAACGACTTGGCTAAGCGCGCTTTATAGAAATTCGAGTTAGCAGTGTTGTCATAAACCTTGTTTCCGGTCACGCCGTTGAAGTTTACTGCAAGGTCAAAACCCTTGAAGCCGGCGGTCAAGAAGAAATTGTACATGGTTTCAGGCAAAGCGCTTCCCGCTGCAACGCGATCTTCGTCAGTATCAAGCCCGTCGCCATTGGCATCCCTGAAGACGCTCAAAC